>NZ_JBFAIP010000003.1:0-186741 GCF_040654775.1 Streptomyces sp. NPDC050636 | reverse complement strand
CGGAGCAGGAGCCGGCGGAGCAGCCTGCTGCACAGGAGCCGGAGCAGGAGCCGGCGGGGCAACCTGCTGCACAGGAGCCGGAGCAGGAGCCGGCGGGGCAACCTGCTGCACAGGAGCCGGAGCAGGAGCCGGCGGAGCAGCCTGCTGCACAGGAGCCGGAGCAGGAGCCGGCGGGGCAACCTGCTGCACAGGAGCCGGAGCAGGAGCCGGCGGAGCGACCTGCTGCACAGGAGCCGGAGCAGGAGCCGGCGGGGCAACCTGCTGCACAGGAGCCGGCGGAGCGGGCTGCTGCTGAACAGGAGCCGGAGCAGGAGCCTGCTGCGGAACAGGGGGCGGGGCGGCACCGTTGTACCCGGCGGGAGCGTCGGCATGACTGACGCCGGCGCCGATGGCGGACAGACCGCCGGCCGCTGCGACGACGAGCATGACCTGGTGAAGCTTGCGCATGGAACCCTCGGCCCTTCATTACCTGTACATGGAAATCTGACTACTTATTGCTGTCTTGCGCGCGCTAACAGTGGTAATTCTGAGGTTTCACACCCAGCGCACCCGCGTGTCGGACCACGGTGGAAGCTCCTGCAGGCCCGCGACGGCACTGATTACGGTGCCCTCCAACGCTCCTCGAAGCCGACGGCGGATCAATCGCCTCTCCTCTGATTTCGCGTCAGACAACATTGCCGGCATGGCCACCACGGGCCGCCCCGATACAGGGAGGGGATTTCCCGGCGGCGGCCCACGGGCCCATTCGCTGTTCTCTCCCAGGGGGGAACGAGATTTCCTCAGGTCGCGTCACGGGAGCCGATGCGCAGTCACCCGTTTGCCGCCCTGCGGGCTTCGGCCTGTTGGTGGCGACGCGGGCACAAGGACGCGATGCAACCGCCCGCGCGCACCACCCCAACCGCCAACCATGCAGCATTGACAGTCGGTTTGGTGCACCTCTGCAGTCGAGGTGTGGTGTCCGCGTTCATGGCCAGTTGCCGACGTGAATAGAGGCTCATGTGTTCAGGTCGCCTCTCCAGTCACGCGACGCTGACGGCCTCTTCGATGGTGGAGAGGCGGTGTCTCCTCGTCCGAGAGAATCATCTTCAGCCTGCGGACCAACAGTTCGCCGATCTTCCTCTTCAGTTCCTCCGCTCGCTGCTCCCGGCGGCGTAGTCGCTTGCATGTCTGGCAAGCCCAACCCGCCGATTGAGCAAAGCTGTTGAGAATTCGCGCAAGACCCATCAGGAACTTGTCACTACGGCAGGTGATGCGCCAGGAACGCAATTGCTTGGCGAGCCGCGTCTCATGCGCACGTCGCGCAATCGTACGTTCAGGTGATCGCCTGGCGTGGACGTCGGAGCCTGCCCCGCACGGATGGAAGGGTGGCCCGTGCAAACAGCCGTTAACGACACGAGATGAAGCAGGAGCCGCTATGCGCCGTGCACTCGCCACCCTTGTGGGAGCCCTCGCTCTCACCGGGGCCCTATCCGTACCTGCCCACGCCGAGGGTCCCGGCTCGAGCGTCTCCGGCCTTCTCGGCGTACCCGTGAAGGCCGCCTCCGACATTGGTCCACTGCACCTCGGTGAGCTGCCGCTGCTCGGCCCCGGCTGACCATCTGATCGGGGCCGGTGCACCGACCGCGGCGACGTCCACGTAGACAGGCGGGCCCGTAGTGCGGGTGGGTGATGCCCCCGCTCGGTCGGCTCTCACGGTTTGCCCGGCGGCTGTGCGGGGTGCGACACGCTTTTCGTGGCGTCCCGTGCGGCGTTGGGCGACCCGGAGTCGGCTATCCCATGACTCCTCGCGCCGCGCCGAGAAAGGCCAGTCGACTTTCCTCCACGTGATCACGCACGTTCTCGGGGCCGGAAAGGCTTTCCCACGCGGCCGGATTGAGGTCGAGCAAGTTCGAGTGCGCCGCATCGTGCACAGGCAGCCGGAACTGAAGCGGGATCAACCTTTCGCACGCCAGAACCAGTAGGGGTGAACAAGCCGGTCTGGTTGAGGTGGTCGACCACCGGCGCCACCGCCCATGCCGTTGACCGCTGCTGGCTTCAAGTGGCTGGCGATCGCCGCCCACACCTGAAGCCGCACAGCTCAAAAATAAGCTCAGCCTTGATCTTTCATGACAGTGCGCCGGATGTTCCGACGGGCCATTTCGGAGTCACGAGCCAGTGACGTGCAGGGCGGCGGTCCGGCTTTCGCGACGGGCGGGCACTGGTGGCCGGACCGCCAAAGCAGCGCTCATCTTCCACCTCGCCCTGAAGTGATCACCGCTGTGAATACCTCTCCATAAAATCGGAATTGGAGTCACTCCTCAGTACGTACCAAGCTGAAAGAGTGATCGAAATGCCGGATTCGTAGCCTTCCCCCTCCGTTCTCGTTGAGTCGTGTGCGGTCCGCGGTCGTGACCGCACTGCCAAGGAGGAGTCACGTGATCAAAAAGGTCTTCGCCGCTTCGGTTGCCACCGGCGGCCTGCTGCTCGCCAGCGCGGGCACGACCGTTGCCGACACTGGTGCCGAGGGCGCCGCCGTCGGCTCTCCCGGCGTCGTCTCCGGCAACCTGATCCAGGTTCCCATTCACATCCCGGTCAACGTGTGCGGCAACACGGGCAACCTCGTCGGGGTGCTCAACCCCGCCTTCGGGAACAAGTGCGCCAACGTCGGCGGCCACCACCACGGCCACGGCAAAGGCAGACCCCTCGCCAAGGGCGTGGCCGCGAAGTCCCCGGGAGTCCTGTCCGGGAACCTGGCACAGTTCCCGGTCCATGTGCCGGTGAACGCGTGCGGCAACTCGGTAGATGTGATCGGAGCGCTCAATCCCGCCGCCGGCAACGACTGCGTCAACGTCGAACCCCACGCGCGGCACCACCACCACTCACAGAAGCATCACAAGCCGCAGCAGCGCCCCGACAAGCCGTCGCATCACCACCGTGCGATGGTGCCTCCGGTCAAAACGCCCAAGGTCGGGCACCACCCTCAGCACGACGCTGCGTCTCCTGCTCGCCCCGAGCTGGCACGCACCGGTGCGGAAAAGCTCGGCCTGGCGATTCCGGCCAGTGCCGGGCTGATGCTCGGTGGCATCCTGCTCTACCGCCGGGGGCGCCGCGCCGCAGCCCAGAACTGAACGTAGATAGCGGCAGCTGTCCAGACTGTCACTCTGTCGCGTATGAGTGTCATGAGTGTGGGGTCCGGTGGTCACCGGGCCCCACACTCATGCGGCTTATCAAGTAGCCCTGGCCTGGCGGATGATGGCTTCGGAGAATTTCCGAGTGGGGAGCACCGCTACGGCGTCCGCTTTCCTGAACACCCGCTGGCAGGCCGCCGACATCCGCCTCCTGCCGTGAACTCTCGTGCCGCCGAGTCGTCATGACACCTGGCGGCCGTGGGGCGCTACGGCCGGCATGCGTCGGTGTGGATCTCCCGGAAACCGGTGCAGAGAGTGAGTCGCGGCAATCCCCCCCCGCATGAGCCGCAGCAACCACGTGGCAACCACGCCGAGATCACTACCTACTGCAAGGGCCTACTGCAAGGGCCTACTACAAGGACGAGGCACCAACACCCCAAATGATTCACGCCAGTGGGCAAACGGGTGACTGCGCATCGGCTTCCGTGACGCGATCTGGGGAAATCTCGTTGCCCCCTAGGAGAGAACAGTGAATTGCGCCCGTCGAGTACTGCCGGGGAATTGCTCTTCCCCGGCGCCGGGGGGGCGGCCCGTGGCGACCACGTCGGCAATGTTGTCTGACGCAAATCAGAGGAGAGGCGATTTGATCCGCCGTCGACTTCGAGGAGCGTTGGAGGACACCGTAACCAGCGCCGTCGCCTGCCTGCGGGAGCTTCCACCGTGGTCCAACACGGGGGTGCGCAGGGTGCGCAGGACGTGAAACCCCAGGATTACCACTGTTAGCGCGCGCAAGACAGCAATAAGTAGTCAGATTTCCATGTACAGGTAATGAAGGGCCGAGGGTTCCATGCGCAAGCTTCACCAGATCGCGCTCGTCTTCGCAGCGGCCGGCGGTCTGTCCGCCATCGGTGCCGGTGCCAGCTTCGCCGACGCTCCCGCCGGGTACAACGGTGCCGCCCCGCCGCCCGTTCCGCAGCAGGACACCCCCCAGGCCGCCGCTTGGACCGCTTCACAGGCCACTTCGCAGGCTTCCGGCTCGCATGGTGGTCGGCAGCAGGGCGCCCCGCAGGCCGCTGCCCCGGGTTCCGCCCCGCAGGGGGCCGCCCCGCAGGTCTCCCCGCAGGTCAACCCACAGCTCAACCCTCAGCTCTCGCCGCAGCTCTCCTCGGCGCTCTCGCCGCAGGGCGCCCCGCACGAGCAGAACAACCTCTTCCGCCCGTACCAGGAGTGCAGTCCGCAGACGCTGCTCGACGCCGACCTCCCGATCGGCCTGCTCGCCGCACCCCAGACCCACGGCGTCACCTGCACCCAGGCCAACACCCAGGCCAACGCTTTCGCTGCCTCCAGGTAAGGCCGCTGGGGTCGCCGCGCGCGATGCTCGCTGCGGGCCCTTCGAGGGTGATCCCTCGAAGGGCCCGTTCGTTTGCGGCATGGATGAACGGGTCGCGTGTTGGTGCGGCCGAGCGGGTGGTTCGCCACCGAACGTCTCTGCCCGTACCAGCCTACCGAGGCCCTGACCTGCGCAAAGTGCGGGATAACTGCCGATCCGGCACCCCGATGCGATGGTCATAAAATCCGGCGCGTCGTTGAGTGGCTGGGGGATATTTCGTATTAGTCTCCGGTAACTGTACGAAGTCGATCAATGGCAGATCGAAACCGCTCAATCTACCGGAGAAGATATGCGCAAGCTTCACAAGGCTGCCGTAGTGGTCGCCGCCCTCGGCAGCGTCGGCTTCCTCGGCGCCGGCCCCGCCAGTGCCAACGGCCATGGCCACGGCGGCGGCATGAACATCCATCAGGGCTCCTCGTGCCGGTCGCACGACCTGAACGTCGACGTCCTGGGCGAAGTCGGGATCCTCAACGGCGTGCTGGGCAACGCACTCAACGGCGAAGGCTCCCCGGGTGCGCAGGTCACCCACATGGGCTCGACCCAGGGCTGCAACAACAGCGCCCTCAGCCACTAACCCTCAGCCACTAACCGAAATGGGTCCCGGCGTCCGAGCCGCAAGCTCGGTTCCGGGACCCATTTCCGACCTTCTTGAAATCCCCTGACTCTCGTGGAGAAGTCGGGTGACGGATGCATGGGACAGTGGTGGCCTGGCAGCTGAAGTGCGGTGCCTGCCAATGCTGTTACGAGTTCACGTGTTGCGTCCGGCCGATATTCCGCCGGTTCCCGAGGCCATGACACCACTGGCGTAGCGGGAGCACCCGCGCGGGGCGGACGAGATGCGGGTCCGCAGGCGGGTCCGCAATACTCTGGGGCCGTTGTTCACCGACGCCGAGCTCACCACCGGCGCACCGGCGGGGATGTTCTCCGAACTGCGGCAGCCGGGCCTGTCCCCGGCGCTCCTGCTGATGGTGGTGACCCTGCAGTTCCGCCACAACCGCTCCGGCCGTCAGGCCGTCGAGCAGTGGTCGACCGGATCTCCAGGAAGTACGCGGTGGTGCGCCACAAAGCGCCGCTATTCCGCGCAAGGGGGAAAGGACCTCGCTGCTGGTCAGTCGCAGCAGGTTGGTGCAGCCGCCTTCGCCGGTAAGTGAGCAGGCGCGGAGGCCATGTTGAAGATCTGCTGCGTCGGTGTGCCGAGACCGCCGGGGTGCAGCTGGGCGGCTCGCTCGACGTCCACATAGTGGTGAATGCGGGAAGCCGTCCGATGCCGCCCAATCTTCCAGCAGCAGGCAGGCGGCAGCCAGTAGGTCCGGGCAGATTCGCCGTCGAATGATGGCATCGGACGATTCCGGTGCCCACCTGCGGAAATTCCCCAGTACATCGTCCTCGTCCCGGACCGAGGCAAGTCGAACGTGATCGTTCGTCTCGTGCGCACCCCTTGCCTTCGTCGGCACAATGCCGGGGTCGCCGCAGATCCAGCTCCCCTGCGTGCCTGCAAGCCTTCGGGGCTTGTTTGAGAAGCAACGTGCCTGGAAGTTGGGAACAGCCTGATCCGGGAGGTGCCGGGGGGGAGCAGTCCCGACAACGTAGCGGGGGCGCGCTGGTGAACGTCGCGACCCGGTTCAGCCTGCGCGCAAGCATTCACGTAGCTGGTGTCGGCGCCCGTCCCGCCCCCCCGTCGGGCTGAAAGCTCGCCGACCATGCTTCTCGGGAGGCCCGGCCCCCGCCCCGCAGGCCTTCCCGCGGGAGCAGAACAACCTCTCCCATCCGTACCAGGGGGCCGTCCACAGACGCCGCTCGACGCCAGCCTCCCGATCGGCCTGCTCCCCTCCCCCTAGATCCGGGGCTTCCGCTGCACCCAGGCCAACGCGTTCGCTGGTGCTGGGCAAGGCCGCTGGGGTCCCGCATGCGATGCGCGCGCCGCGGGCCCTTGGGGTGAGCCCTCGAAGGGCCCGTTTGCGCGCAGCATGACCAAATGAGTCGTGCGCGGTACGACCGAACGGGTTGTTCGCCTCGGAGCGCCTGCTCTCGATTCCGGCCTGGCGACGCTCTGACCTGCGCAAAAGGCGGGGCAACTGCCGCGCCGACACCAAATTTCGATCATACAATCCGGCGCGTCGCTCGGCATCTCGAGGAGCTTTCGGATTAGCCTCCGTAACTGTACGAAGTCGATCCAACACAGATCGAAATTGATCAATCGGGAGAAGAAATGCGCAAGCTTCGCAAGGCTGCCGTAGTGGTCGCCGCCCTCGGCAGCGTCGCCCTCCTCGGCGCCGGCACCGCCTACGCCGACGGCCACGGGGGCCACGGCAAGAACAGCGGCTTCGAGATCGACATCAAGCAGAGCGCCTCGTGCACGTCGCACGACACGAACGTCGACATCCTCGGCGAGGTGGGGATCGCGAACGGTCTGGGGGGCAACCTGCTCGGCGGCGAAGGCAGCCCGGGCGCGCAGTCCACCCACCTGGGCTCGACCATGGGCTGCACCAACAGCGCCCTCAGCAAGTAACCAAAACAGGTCCCGGTGCCCGAGCCAGAGGCCGGCACCGGGACCCCTTTTTGACCTTTTCAGGGCGGGGCGCGGGCATCCGCCCGATCCGCACCCGGGCCGAAGAGTCGCCGGCCGGGCTTAGCGGAGACGCCCGGCCAGCGCCTGGACATCAGACCCGGTCAGGTGGACCCGCACGGGAGCATCCGCTGTCTCCGGGACGACAGGTCCCGCTTGGTGTGGACCCCGGGGCTCTCCCCACACCGCACACCGCACACCGCACACCGCACACCGCACACCGCACACCGCACACCGCACATCCAACTCGGCGGGACATCCCGGGGCTGGTTCGGACAGTGGATGGCGATGTCGCCGCCGGCCAGGGAGCGGATCTCGGCCGACGCCGGCGCGGCCAACAACGGCCACTGGGACCGGTGAGGATTACCCCGGTCTGCCAGTCCAATTCAAAGCGGCTGTCAGGCCCGGCGGCAGCAGCCCTCCGGTGTCGTACCAGTTGAAGGTCCGCTCGTGCGCCTCGACGACGCCGGCAGCCCGTAGCGGGGGTGATGCAGGTCAGGTCCCCGTCCACCTGCTCCTTGTAGTCACCCGGGTTGTACAGGTGGCCGTGGCCGAAGGAGTGTCCGGTCAGGGGGATGTGGCGCCATTCCGAAGCGGATGAGAGGGCGCCTTTGACCGGCCCCACCCCTTCGGGATGACAGCCGTTGCAAGGGGAACCGGCCCCGTGTGCCTACCGCACGCGCCCCAGGTCTTCATGGTCTGCTGGTGCGAGGCGGCCGGGCCTCTTCCGTTGGACTCCGGCTGGAACAATCCTGCCTGCCCTCAGGAGGCGGGATTGCCGCCCGGCCCTGCTCGCCCCTTACCGGGCAGGGCCGGTCCGACGAGCGGGTGCGCGGGTGGGTAGCAGCGGGCCGTGCTACGGCACATATGGGCGGCTGGCGTAGTCGCGTTGGGTTGAGGCAGGCCGCGCCATGATGGACGCTCGGTGCGAATTGCCCCATGGCGGAGCTTGGTCGGCTTGGGGCTGCCGGCATCGCCAGGCAGTTGATGCCGGGGCGCCATGGAAGGCCGTAGAGCCTGTACGGATTCCAAAGCCATGCCCGCCTCCGACAACCGGAGCAGGCAGGCATATCGAAGCAGATGGCACGTCAGACGCTGCGGCACTGACCATTGTCGGACACCGTGGAGAATCTCGTCCAACGGGCGGCGGGCAACGGCTCGTGGGACCAAGGACGCGTGGAGAGTGCGCGGGCGTGCGCAACAGCGGTGCCCCACGATTGCCGATCCAGTGGCGGTTGGCCGACCCCGTCGGCGCCAGGTTGCGTTCGACGACCGCGTCGTCGCGGGTCATCACCTAGCCGAAAGCCCTGAGACACCGGGCTCCCTGGACACCACCGAGAAGGAGACCTTCAGGTTCGTAGGCGGCGGCCAGCAGGGCGTTCGGTCGGCAGCGTGCCGCCACGAACTCCAGGTAGTCGTCGGCCAGGGCGTGCGTCAGCGGTGCCGCGGGGGCCCGCGGCACCGATGCGTCTTACCAACCCCGGTGCCAGGTCATCGGAGCTCCTCGACGGGAGCAACCATCGTGACCAGAAAGCACGAGAACGCAGAAAAGTTGTTACCCGTATAGCCGTCGAAATGTGCGAACGCCTCGACACGGGCGGCCACAAGGCACTGGTCCATCGTCAGCACCGTGCACACGAACAATGTGGCGCGAGGCGGCCAGGACCCTCACGAACGCCCAGGCACTGTGCGCCTTGCCGGTGCGCGGGTTGGCCCACTTCGGGTTGGTCCGCTTCCCCGTCGAGTCGTAGTGCCGGGCTCGGGATCAACCGGTCCGGCCAGCCACCGTTCGAGGCTCAGAAGCTGATCTGGGGCGGCTTGAAGCCCTTGGGTAGCGGCACCCTGTTGGAGCAGTCCACAACAGGTCCGGTCTCCGTGTTCCCCCTGTTCAGCAGACCGCTTTCGGGCCACACCACGCGATGCCGGGCGGTCGACGAGCAGTGCTGCCGCTGCTTGACGACATGCCTGCCGTCCTTGCTCGTATAGGAGGTCTGGCCCTCATCGATGCAGGTGGTGTTGCCCAGGGCGGAGCGAGTGCAGTCGCCCGAGGATCCCGCGGCATACACCTGGGTGGCACCGGTGCAGGTCAGAACGAGGCCGCCTACGAGCCCCGAAACGACTGCGATCTTCTTGCGACTGAACATGTGCTGCGTTCCTTTGCGATCGATGCCCGGGCGCCATGCACGACGAACCGGCCGGCGCCCGGGCCCTGAAGAAGGTCGAAAAACGGGCCCCGGCGCCGGGCTTGCAGCTCGGGCACCGGGACCCATCTCGGTTACTTGCTGAGAGCGCTGTTGTTGCAGCCCATGGTCGAACCCTGGTGGGTGCGCTGCGCGCCCGAGTCGCCCTCACCGTTGAGTGCGTTGCCCAGCACGCCGTTCAGGAGCCCGACCTCGCCGAGGACGTTGAGGTTCAGGTCGTGCGACCTGCACTGAGTGTGCTGGCTGACATCGATGTCCTTGCCCTTGTCCTTGCCCTTGTGGCGGTCCTCGGAGGACTCCTGCGGGGCTTCCTCCTGCGGAGCGGCCTGGGGGGCGGCCTGGGGAGCAGGCTCGGGGGCGGGCTGCGGAGCGGCGGGCTGGGGTGCGGGCTGCGGGGCGGCCTGCGGAGCAGCCATCTGGGGAGCGGGCTGCGGGGCGGCCTGAGGGGCGACAGCCTGGGGAGCGGGCTGCGGGGCGGGCTGCGGGGCGGCCTGCGGAGCGACAGGCTGGGGGGCGGGCTGGGGGGCGGCCTGCGGAGCAGCGACCTGGGGAGCAGCCTGCGGGACATAGGCCTCCGGAGCGGCTGCGTGCGGGTGCCAATTGTTGTTGGCGCCCTGCGCGGTGGCCTCTGCGGCGGACTGTGACGTGGCCCATGCAGTGACCTGCGGGCCACCGTTGTGCCCGTGGGCGAAGCTCACGCCGGCGCCGAGCGTGGACAGACCGGCAACCGCTGCGACGACGATCGCGACTTGTTGAAATTTACGCATGGAACCCTTGACCCTTCACTACATGTACGTGGAGACGGCTTGACTACTTATCGTAATCATATACACACCGAAAGTAGTCGCCCTGGGATTTGACCTCACTGCGCACCCCCGTGTCGGACCACAGCAAAATTCGCCTGTAGTCCCCACGACGACACTCGCTGCGCCGCATTCCAACGCCGCCGAAACCGACGGCAGCCCCATCGCCTCTCCTTTGATTCGTGCCGGACGGCGCCCTATGAGCGTTCTTCCAGGCACGTCGCGCAGCCCACCCGTCCCGGACGGGACTTCTGAAGACTCACATATCAGCCTCTCAGCCGCGATTGAGGGCGTGGCCGCCGCGGGCCCATTCGCTGCCCTTTCCCGGAGTGCAACGAGATTTCCCCCCGGCCGGGTCACGGGAGCGGATGCACGGCCACCCATTTGCCCACCGACGTAAATCATTTGGGGCTTGGCGGCTGCGCGGCTCCGCGCCTGGCCTCGCACGCCGGCGAGTCAGCCCCTCGGGGTGACTGGCCCCCTCCCCAGTACTCGGCTCTGGGACGAACGCCCGCCCCCAATGCCCAGCAACCCAGGCCAGGGCGCCATGCATTGGACCCGCTTGCTGCTGGGCCGGTGCCTCCGCCCAAGGCTTCTACGTCCGCCTGATGCCCCCGAGGCTCGATCACGTAGATCTTGCCTATCTGATCGGCGATCAGCGGATCCGCCACGTCCAACACCAACGCCAACGCCAACACCAACGCCATCGCCATCGCCATCGCGCCAGAGAAGATCAAGAGTCGCCGCAGGGTGAAGCAACCCTCCCAATTGGAGGGCCGCCGCCATCGATTGACGGGAAGACTTCGGTACGGGCGAGGAATGCGGCCGTGTCCAGCGCGTCACGGCGAATTCGGGGATGGTGCTCGGATTGTTCAGGCGAGCATCGTGGGGTTTTGGCCGATGAACGACTGGATCATCGAGGGTGGCGGGTTCCAGTGGCGTGGGCTCTTGTGATCCATGGTCAATGCGTCGTGTCGCTGTGCCATGGGCCGCCCTTGCCTGGTGGTCGCGAAATGTTCTGTGCGGCATCACAGACCATGCCTGATTCCGGATGCCGGGATGGCAGATGGCTGGATGACTGGATGGCAGATGGCTGGTTGGCAGATGGCTGGTTGGCAGATGACTGGATGGCGGGCCGAAAGCAGACAAGCCAGATAGCTGGAGATACGTGGATCGGTAGATAGCGGATCTCACCGGGATGGATTCGGTGGGCCGTTATCCTCAACAGATGCGGATCGGAGAACTGGCGCGGCGGACCGGGGTGCCGGTTCCGACTATCAAGTACTACACCCGGGAAGGCATGTTGCCCGCGGGTGAGCGCATCAGTCCGAACCAGGTTCAGTACGCGGAATCGCACGTCCGGCGGCTCAAGGTGATCCGCGCGCTGATCGACGTGGGCGGGTTGTCGATCGCGGCGGCCGGCGAAGTGCTTGCCGAAATCGATTCCCCGGGTCGTACCGTGCACCGGATGCTCGGTACGGCCCAGACCGCGGTCAGTCGTACGGTCGCGGAGCCCGGCACCGACGAGAGGTGGGCGGATGCCGAGGCGGAGGTCGCGGAGTTGGTGCGGCGGCACGGCTGGGCAGCCAAACCGGAGAATCCGGGGTGGCAGACGATGGTCCAGGTTGTGGTGGCCTACCGCGACCTCGGTCAGGGGGAGTTGCTCGGTCTGCTCGACCGGTATGCGGAGGCAGCCGGGGTGTTGGCCGCCGCCGAACTTGCCGTCATCGCACGTGTCCCGAGCACCGACGGCAAGGTCGAGGGTGCGGTGCTCGGGACCGTGCTGGGCGACGCCGCAATGGGCGCGCTACGCCGTATCGCTCAGGAGGACGTCTCCCGGCGGGTGCAGGAGCGGCCTCACTCGGCTTGACGGGTGGGAGCGGTGTTCTGACGCACGGGAACGGTGTCGCTGTGAACGGTGTCGCTGTGAACGGTGTCGCTGACCAGTGCCAGATGGTGGACGCGGGCCGGGGGCAGGTTGCCCAGAACCGTCTCCGTACGGAAGGCGTGGCGGTGGAGTATGCGGCGCAGTACGTCCTGCCCGGCGAGGGTGTGTTCGCGCGCCGCTCCCCCGGCGAACGTGCGGCGTAGCGTGGCCCCGCCTACGTAGCCGAAGAAGGACAGCGTGCCGCCCGGCCGCAGCGCGCCGAGCAGTCGGCCGAAGATTTCGGCTGTCGTAGGGGCGTCGAAGTTCGCGAACGGCAGGCCGCAGACGATCGTGTCGTAGGTGCCGAGATCGTGTTCCTGCACAAGGCCGGTGCGGAAGCGCAGCCTCGGGTCGCTGCCGTAGGTGCCTTGCAGCATCTCGGCGAAGCGCGGGTTGGCCTCGATCAGATCAAGGGTGTCCAGGCGACCGAGCGCACCGGCGATGTGCCGGGTCACCGCTCCGGTGCCGGGCCCGACTTCGAGCACCGCGCGGGAGTTTCCGGGGCTGGGGATCACATAACGGGTGAGGGCCCTGCCGAGCCGACGGCTGCTTGGAGCGATCGCTCCGACGTCCTGGCGTGTCCGGGCGTACTCCCGGAGGAACAGCGTCACTTCAGCCATAAGGAACCTACATCCGTAGTGATAGCAGTACTATCGATAGTCTAGGTTACGGATGCGCTGAGGGTGCCGCTGACGGCATCACTCCGGTCCGTGTGCCCACTGACTGGCATCACAATCCGTGAATGTCGAGGAAATGCTCCGGAGAAGATATGCCGTAGGGGCACTCCGTGGGCACTGCGATGCGACATGTGGCCTTATCTAGGCCCGAATTGGAGCTCCGGCAGGGCGCGCGAGGCCAACTGGCTGATGCCTCGCGCGAACCGCGGCTCGCAGCGTACGGGCCTCACACCTCTCGTCTGCGGTGTGGCTGGCCAGGGGGCTACCCGGAGGTAAACCACAGGAGCGAAGTGCGGTCTGCCCCACCTTGGTTGGGGGGTGGACCGCAATGTTTTTCTTCGGCCCACGGCGGAGCATGAAGGAGTTCGCATGAACAGTCAGTGATGGAAAGTAACGGCCAGCGACGGTAGTCGATGGGCGTTGACGGGCGTTGACGGGCCTTAACAGGCCTAGTTGGGGCGTTGACGGCCATCCACCGGCCTTGAGGCGAGGAGAGGAAACCGCCATGCCGCATCCGACGAGAAATGCCACAGCATGAGTCCGGACAAGAAGAGTCCGGTCACGGCGCCTCGCCCGCGCACACTGCGGCTCAGCATGATCGGGAGTCGCGATCTGGATCAACGTGACCGCGGCATCGATGGGTTGCGGGCACTGGCGCTGGTCGCCGTGGCGATCGGCCATTGGCTCGTCGGTGGCTTTGTGCGCGATGCGGACTCCGCGCTGCACAACGCCAGTCCCTTATCCAGCTTCGGACTTCTGGCACCCCTCACCTGGGTGCTCCAGATGCTGGGGATCTTCTTCCTGGTCGGTGGCTGTGCCTCCGTGCTGTCGTTCCGGCGCGCGGCCGAGCGAGGCGAGTCGACGGGCGTATGGGTACGCGGCCGGCTGGCCCGGCTGTTGCGGCCCGCCGTCGGCGTCACCGCCGTCTGGGCCTTGCTGGCCCCGCTGCTTTACGCGACGGGGGTGCCCGTCTCGACGGTGCGTACGGCGGCGACACTGGTCATCCAGCCCCTGTGGTTCGTGTGCGTCTACGCCGTGGTGACGGTCCTGACGCCGTACTGCATGGCCGCCGATCGACGACTCGGTGGCTGGGCGGCGGCGCCGCTGGCGGCGGTCGTCGCTGTGGTGGATTTCCTGCGCTACAGCCCGGTCGCGGACTCGATACCGTCTTGGGTGGGGCTGTTGAGCCTGTTCCCCGGCTGGATGTTCGCGTATCAACTCGGCGTCTCCTGGGGTGAGAAGCGGCTCGGCCGTCGGGGTGCCTGGCTGCTTCTCGTCGGCGGTGCGGCCCTGTTCGCGGTACTGCTGCTCGTCTTCCACTATCCGGCGAGCATGGTCGGCGTCCCGGGCCAGGACCGTACGAATTCCCATCCGCCGTCGCTGTTGGTCATAGCCCTCGCTGCGGCACAGTCCGGGGCCGCGATACTGCTCCGGGACCGCATCGCCGCGCTGCTCCAACGGCCCACGTTGTGGGTTCCGATATCGGCCGTCAACCTCTTCGCGATGACGATTCTGTGCTGGCACCAGACCGCGATGGTGGCGGCCGCCCTCCCGGCGTCGTTCCTCGGTACGGTGCCGGGCCTGACCACCTCACCGGACTTCGCCGGCTGGATGCTGACCCGGCTGCCCTGGCTGCCGCTCTTCGCCGGCATCCTGATCCTCATCGCACGGGCGACCCGGCGATTCGAGACACCGTGGACGGGCGTGACCCGGGGCCGCCGAATACTCGCGGGGGCGCTGGCCTTGGGCTTCTCGGTCTTCGCCCTTGGGGTGGCGTGAGGAATGTGCGTGCGCTCCTGGCCCATGCTGTCCACTCCGGCAGCCCGGATCGGGTCCGCCGGGTTGGCGCGCCGCGTCAGATCGGCCGACAGGGAGACCGCCGCTGCGGCCAGTGCGGAGGTTCCGGCGTTCCGGATTGCGCGCCGGCGTCTCTTCTCCAACCAAGTACCGGCGTCAGGAGCCGTCATGCCGGAATCCAGCGATTGGAAGCCCACCAAGGAGCGAGCGCTCCATGTGGCCCTTGGACGCGGGCGCCATACCCCCGCCGTCAGAGTGGTCATCTATGCGCCCATAACGGCCTGAGGCAGTGTCCCCATAAGCCGGAAGCGTCTCGCTCGCGCTCTGTGGACGGATGGTGGGGTTCGGAGGGGAGCAGGGAGCGGTCTTCAGGGCCTGAATGGCCGCCGGGCAGGTCCGGACCGCCTCGCGGTTATCGTGACTGGCCATGCGCGTGGTGGCGCGGCATGGCGGGACGGGCCGAAGAGGGGTTTGGGTGAGCGCGGAGCAGGGCGGGTGGATACGGGTTCCAGTGGGAGGCGATGCCCGACGGTGGGCCACCCGGGGGCGGTCTCGAACGGTCCTGTTCGTGGTGCACAACGTGACCTCTGCGACCCGGCTGCTGGACGTTGTGCCGCTGTTCCGTGACGACACGCGGTTGCAGATGCTGGCGACCTGCACGGGATCGTCGCCGTTCCAGGCCGGGGTGGCGGACTTGCTGGCCAAGGTGGACGTGCCGGTGCTGCCGTGGTCTCAGGCGCTGAGTACGCCGGTAGATCTCGCCATAGCGGCCAGCTTTGGTGGTCAACTTGACCGCATTAATGGCAAGTTGTGCGTTCTGTCGCATGGCGTTGGATACAATAAAACGCTGGCCACGCCGGGAGCCGGGAGCCGGGAGCCGGGAGCCGGGAGCCGGGAGCCGGGAGCCGGGAGCCGGGAGCCGGGAGCCGGGAGCCGGGAGCCGGGAGCCGGGCGTCGACGGCGCGCCTGTTTTCGGGATGTCGCCGGAGTGGCTGCTCGCGGACGGCACACCCATCGCGGATGCGATGGTGCTCTCGCACCCCGAGCAGCTGGAGCGGCTTCGGGCCGCGTGTCCGCAGGCGGCACACACCGCCGTGCTCGCCGGGGATCCGTGCTTCGACCGGATGCTGGCGGCGCGCCAGCATCGTGACCGGTTCCGTCGCGCGCTCGGCCTGCGACGCGGACAGCGGCTGCTCCTCCTCAACTCCACCTGGAATCAGGAATCGCTCTTCGGGAACGGCGGCGCGGAAGACCTGCTGCCCTCGCTGCTCCCCCGGCTGACCGGCGAACTCCCGGCAGACGAGTACCGGCTCGCGGCGGTCCTGCACCCCAATATCTGGCACGGCCACGGTCCCGGCCAGATCCGAGCCTGGCTGGACCGAGCGCGTCGCGGCGGCCTGGCCCTGCTCGACCCGCTGGAGGGCTGGCGCCAGGCGCTGATCGCCGCGGACGCAGTGATCGGGGACCACGGATCCGTGACGTATTACGCGGCCGCGCTCGGTACCCCCGTCCTCCTGGGCGCGGCGCCACTCAACGGGCTGGACCCGCGCTCCCCGGTCGCGGAGTTCGTCCGCACGGCGCCCCGGCTCGATCCGCAGGCGCCACTGCGGCGGCAGATCGAGACATTGATCGACCGGCACCGTCCACTGCCCGGCCCCGCGGAACTGACCACGTCCGTGCCGGGCAAGTCAGCGCCGCTGCTGCGGGAAACCTTCTACCGCCTCATCGGGATACCCGAGCCGTCGGATCCCGCGCTGCTCGCCCCGTTGCCCCTTCCGCCGTACGATCCGCCGCTGCGCACCGCACCGCTGCGGGTACTGACCCGGCTGCTGGGGAAGGGCGAGGTCACGGTCCGTCGCTTCGCCGAGCCGGTACATGAGCCGGTACATGAGCCGGCACAAGAGCCAGCGCATGACAGGGCCCACGAACCGGATGCCGCGCGGGTGGAGGGGCATCTGGCCGTGCACGAGGAGGGCCTCGACCCCGAGGTGACCGCGCTGGCCGATGTGATCTTTCGGTACGGGGAGGCGGACGATCGCCGGCTGGGGCCGCCGGAATGCTGGGGTGCGGAGGTACTGGCCCGGTGGCCGAACTGCGCGCTCGCCGCTTACATCACGGAGCCCGACGTCTGCACCGTGCGTACCCGTACGGGCGCGGTGGTACGGCTCACCGCATCGCCATCAGGCGCCGATCCGGCCGCCTACGCGTCCGCGCTGCATGCCGCACTGGCCGGGGGCACGGTACTGAAGGATCTCGTGGCGGACGGCATGACCGTACGGACGGGCCACGTCACCCACCGCGTGACGATCACTCCGGTCGACTGCCCCCTGGGTACCTGCAGTGACTGACCTGCCCCCTTCCCCCCGGCTTGCCCGCCCCATCACCACCCCATCGCCCATCACTCCATGTCGCCCGCGCATCGCTCACCCAGAGCCCGGAGGTGGATGAGGGGAAAGGCCGCCTGCTCCTCCTGGAGCAAGGTGGTCGCCTCGTCGATCAGGGGCCGCGCGGGGGCCGGGGCGCCGGAGTCGAGGTGGGTCTCGGCGAGGTCGGTGAGCGTGCGGGCCGCGTTGTACGGCTCTGCGCTGTCGCGGAAGAAGCACAGCGCACGCTCCAGCCGCTCCTGGGCTTCGTCCCAGCGGCCGAGGCCGCGCAGAGCCCGCCCCCGATGCCGTTCCAGGAGTGCACGGGCGCGCGGCACATCGGCGGCGCCCTCGCCGCCCTCGGGGATGGCCGCCACCAGGCCGTCGGCCTCGTCGAAGCGGTCGTACGCCTCCCGGAAACGCCACTGCCGCAGCCGCAGCAGGCCCAGCGACTCGACGGCGGTGGCCCGGCCACGAATGTGACCGGCGCGCTGCTCCGCGTCGGCGGCGGCGAGGAGTTCGGACTCGGCCTCCTCGTAGTGGCCCACTTCGACGAGGGCCAGGGCCAGTTGGGTGTGCATCCGTCCGGCCATCCGGGAGGCGGCCAGAGCCCGTTCGGAGGCGCTGTCCACGGCTCGCGCGTCGGCTTCCAGCGCGTCGGCGGCACGCGTACCGGCCCGGAGCGCGGGCAGCAGTTCGTCATGCCGTCCGGCCTTGAGCTGCACCGACCACAGTGCTTCGCACAGCTGGCATACGGAGTCGTGGTCGCCGAACTCCTCGGCAGCGCGGACGGCTTCAAGTAGCTGTCCGAGCTCGCCGACCAGGGCGGCCAACGCCTCGCCCTGATCGGTGTACGGGCTGGACTCCAGCCGTGCGTACAGCGGACCGAGGTGCCAGCGCTGCGGGAGCACGGCACGGTCGGCGCGTACCGCGAACTCCAGGGACCAGGCCACCCCACGGGCCACGGCGGCGGAGCAGCCGGCGATGCCGTCCTCGCGGGCGGCGGCCGTCTCGGCATGCCGACGTACGGAGGGGCGGTAGCGGTATCGGCCGGTGGCGGTGGTCTCCAGCAGTCGGCGGGCAGCCAGTTCGGCCAGCAGCGCCTCGGCCTCCGCTTCGTTGATCTTTGTGGTGGCGCCGGCGACGGCCGGCCCGATGGCGGGCCACGGGCGGAGCGCCAGCAGACGGTAGAGCCGCGCGGCGTCCAGGGGGAGATCCCGGTAGCCGTCCTCGGCGGCGGTGTGTACGGGGTCGTCGTCGCGCATGGCGGGCTCCTGGACCTGGCGGGGCGGCTCCGTCAGCCGTACGGCGGCGGCGCGCAGGGCGAACGGCGAGCCGGCACACCGGGCAAGCATCTCCGGCAGAGCGGCCTGAGCAGCGGCGATGGCCTCCTGCCCGGTGAGCTGGCCGAGGAGGTTGCGGGCGTCCTTCTCGGTGAGCGGACCGACCGCGACCGGTACGGCGTCCAGGCCGCTCAACGGGCGCCGGGCGACCACGATCGTGAACACCCCGGGTGCCGATGTCAGCACGGGCTGGACCTGGGCGGCGGACTGGGCGTGGTCGAGGACGACGAGCAGCCGACGGTCCGCGACGGTTGTGCGGTACAGATCGACTCGGTCCTCGACGGCCGGCGGAACCTCGTCGTCCGCGAACCCCAACTGCTGCAGGAAGCGGCGCAACATGGTGCCCTGGTCAAGTGTGCCGGCCGCCGCGCCGCCGCGCAGGTCCACGTACAACTGCCCATCGGGGAAGAGGCGGGCATGGACGCTCCCCCAGTGGACGGCCAGCGCGCTGGTGCCGATGCCTTCCGGGCCGTGGACCAGCGCGAGCCGGGGGCGCCCGTCGGCCTTGCGTCCGGCCTCGCGGTTGAGCAGCTTCATCGGATCCTGACGGTCCGTGAAGAACCTTACGGAGCTGGGCAACTGGCGCGGTACCGCACCTACGCCGGTACTCCCGAGCCGAGGTGCGCTGCGCGCCCAGGCCGCCAGTGCGCGGGCGTGCGCCGGGTCGCGCCGCGCACCGTCGACCAGCAGCCTCGCCACGGCCTCACGCTCTGCGCTCCCGGCCGGTGCGGGCACCTCCCGCCCCGCGATCCGCCGGACCAGTCCGCCGACCGACTCCCAGGCCCGCTTCCCGGCCTCATTGGCCATGGACGCCGTCACCGCGCCCAGAATCGCCGTGATCGCCCCCAGCGATATGGGATCCACCATGCCGCAACTCCCCCTACGCACCCTGGTCCGGCGCTCCGGCCGGCCCCCGTCACTGCCCCGCCTGCACCATCAACGGTATCGGGCACACGGCATGCGATGCCTCCCGGCCGCAGCGGCAATCAGCCAGGAATCCGGAGGGGTTCGTGCGGGCGTTTGCCGAGCGATGGGGGTGGGGGTGTCGTTGGGAGCGGGTGGATGGGGCGGGTGGGGCGCAACGACGCCGACCGAGTCATGTAGCCGCGACAGGGCTGCCTATGTCGCCCCCGGAAGTGGTCGTCCCCTGACGCCCCTCGATCATCGACGGGTAGTCCTCCAGCGTGATGTCCGCGGAGATGTCCTGGCCCTGTTCCAGCATGGTTGCGACCGCTGCCGGGTCGTTCAGGGCGGCGTTACGGGCGTTGATCGCCTCCTGGGTGGCTGGGGCCAGGAACTCGCCTGTGCCGCGGCCGCCTTCCTGGCATTGGGTGATATACGGGCGCAGCAGTTGTTCGTAGCGTGCGAAGGCCTGGTGGTGGTCGTTGCCCGCGGCGGCCAGTTCGCCGGCGAGGACATATGCACCGATGATTGCCGAGCCGGTGCCCATGCCGCCGAGCGTGGCGCCGTATGCAGCATCGCCGAGGAGCGCTATCCGGCCTGTGGACCAGCGCGGCACATCGACCCGGCTGATGGAGTCGAAGTAGAGATCCTCGGCACTCCATAGGGTCTCCATCAGCTCTGGCGTGCGCCAGCCCGCTCCCTCGTATGCCTGCGCTATCGCCTTCTTCAGGGACCGTGGGTCGCGGCGGTCGTAGTCCAACTCCTCGGATGCGAAGACGCAGAGGATCTCGCCTGTGTAACCCGCCTCTCCGGCTCGCCGGGGTATACGGCCGACGCTTGCCAGGCGGCCGGGCTCGGTGTAGCCGACCGGGCGGGCGCCGAGGTCCTGAGCGCCGGCGGGCAGGTCCCAGCCTGCGACGTAATAGCCGAGGTGGCTGACGAACTCCTTCTCGGGACCGAACGCCAGCCGTCGGACGGTGGAGTGCAGGCCGTCCGCACCGACCACGAGGTCGAAGGTGCGCGGCGCGCCGCGCTCGAAGGTGACATGGACGCCGTCGTCGGTGTCGGTGAGGGAGGCTATGGAGTCGCCGAAGAGGTATTCGGCGGCCTGGCCCTCGCGCTCGCACGCGGCGTTCTCGCCAAGGGCTTCGTACGTGGTGCTGTGGCCGGTCAGGCTGTGTTCGTACAGGATGCGGGACAGGTCCGAGCGCAGTAGCTCGACCTCGCCTCCTGTGAACTCAGTTGGCAACGCTGCCACTTGGCGGCCTTGAGCATCGATGAAGTTCACCGGACTGCCGCCCGCGCCGTGTCGCCTGATCTCCTCCAGTACTCCCATTCGCTCCAGCACGGCCAGATGGACCGACCCGCGGAAGTCGACCGCGAAACCACCGCCGCGCAGGGCGGGGGCCACCTCGATCACGGTGGGCCGGTAGCCGTAGCACCCGAGCCAGTAGGCCAGAGCCGGGCCGGCCACGCTCGCACCGGAGATCAGCACGGTCCGCTGCCGCCCCGCGGCCCGCCCCCTCGTTGTTCCGTACGTCATCACGCGCTCCCCATCCCCCATGTCGATCCGTCGCACTGACACAACGTCACGCCGTCACGTCGACAAGAGAAACTGTATCCGGCGGATACTGTTTTGTATACCCCGGACACAGTTTTAGGATGCGAAGGTGGCTGGAGACGAGAAGAGCAGTGTGTTCGGGGATCAGGCGGGCAGCGTCGAGTTGCTGTGGGGCGGGCGGGAGCGCCCCAGCCGGGGGCCCAAGCCGGCGCTGAGCGTGGACCGGATCACGCGTACGGCCATCGCCATCGCCGATATCGGCGGGCTCTCGGCGGTCTCCATGCAACGGGTCGCGGGCGAACTGGACTTCACAAAGATGTCCTTGTACCGCTATGTCCCGGGCAAGACAGAGCTGGTCGCGCTGATGATCGACGCGGCGATGGGCGAACCGCCGGGCGGCGGTGGCGGCGACACCCCGGGCGGATGGCGGGCAGCGCTGCGCAAGTGGGCCGAGCAGCTCACGGTGGTCTTCCACCGCCACCCTTGGCTCCTGAGCGCGACCATCGGCCCCCGTGTCATGGGCCCCAACGAACTCGGCTGGACCGAACGCGCCGTCGCGACCCTCGCGGACACCGGCCTGACCGGTGCGGAACAGCTGGACGCGGTGGTCGTCGTGAGCGGCCACATCCGAACCATCGCGCAGGTGTCGGCGTCGATGGGCCTGGACAGCGCGCGGGCCAAGGATCCCGAGCAGGTGATGAGCGCGGCGCTGAACGAGCTGCTCGTCGGGCGTTCCGACCGTTTCCCGGCCGTCGCCGCAGCGGTCGCGTCCGCCGCGGCCGGCTCCGCCCGCAACCAGGCGCTGGAGTTTGGCCTGGAGCGCATCCTGGACGGCCTGGAGGCCTATATCTCGGACAGGGCAGACGGGTCGGTAGAGCAGGCGGATGAGGCTGGCCAGGGCGGAAGTTCAGGTGGCTCGGAGCAGGCAGGCAGCGGCCACTGACGTCGGGCGTGCCGCAGCCACAGCCAGGCGGACCGGCGCACCACCGTACGCATCAAGGCCCCACGGCCCGTACGCGCCAAAGTCCCGCGGCCCGTACGCGCCAAAGCCCCATGGCTTGTACGGCCGAAGCCCCGCCGGCCCTACAGCCAGCGACCCGGCAGTGTCATACGGCACGGCCCAGCGCAACCGCCACTCCGCCCCCATCCCACCCTCACAACCGCACCGTCCTCCGCGGCTGTTCCTTCGCTCCCGCCAGCAGGCCGTGCAGTGAGGCGAATTCGTCGACGCACTTGGCGGTGCCGTTGACGACGCAGTCCAGGGGCTGATCGGCGACCATCACCGGCACCCCCGTGTCCTGCTGCAGTCGCTGATCCAGGCCGCGCAGCAGGGCGCCGCCGCCGGTGAGGGCGATGCCGTGTTCGATGATGTCGCCGGAGAGCTCCGGCGGGCATTCGTCGAGGGTGCGGCGCACGGCGCGGACGATCGCGTCGACCGGTTCGGCCAGCGCGTTGCGGATTTCCTCCTCGTCGATCTCCTGGAGCCGGGGCAGGCCGCTGACGTGGTCGCGGCCGCGGACGGTGAAGGAGGTGCGGCGTCCGCCGGGTTCGCCGTCCTCGATCCCGGTCACATCGACCGGTGTCCAGACCGCCGAACCGATGGCGATCTTGATCTCTTCGGCAGTGCGCTCCCCGATGGCCAGCGAGTGCTTCTTCTTGACGTAGACGGCGATCGCGGCGTCCAGGGCATCGCCCGCGACACGTACGGACTGGGCGGTGACGATGCCGCCCATGGAGACGACGGCGACCTCGGTCGTGCCGCCGCCGATGTCCACCACCATGCAGCCGACCGGTTCGTCCACCGGGAGCCCGGCGCCGATCGCCGCTGCCATCGGCTCCTCGATGAGATGCACCTCGCGGGCCCCGGCGGCGCGGGCGGAGTCGATGACCGCGCGCTGTTCGACGCCGGTGACCCCGGAGGGGACGCAGATGACGACCCGTGGTCGGGAGAAGCGGCGGCTGCTGGGCAGCGCTTTCTTCATCAGGGCGCGCAGCATCTGCTCGGCGGCGTCGAAGTCGGCGATGACGCCCTCCCGTAGGGGGCGCATCGCGGTGATGCCGGACGGGGTGCGGCCGATGGTCCGCTTGGCCTCGGCCCCTACGGCGATGACATCGCCGGATGCGTTGACGGCGACGACGGACGGCTCGTTCAGCACCACTCCTTTGCCGCGCGCGTACACCAGGGTGTTGGCGGTGCCGAGGTCGATGCCAATGTCGTACGTACCGGACGGAGTGCTGGACGCCATGGGGAGTTCGCTTGCTCTCTCTCGACTGATGACAGGCTCCCCAACAGGGTTGCCTCGGCCCCGAGTCGGGGTTCCTCGGACATCATGGCCCAGACGGTACCAATAGCCGACCAAGCGACCAAAGGCATCAATTGCGGGCAATTATCTAGACTACTGGGAGCGCGGAATGGTTCCTGCAGGCGCGGCCTCTTTCTCCCGGGCTCGGCACCAACCCGGCCTCGCACCCAGCATGAGCTCGCTACCCGGCGGCAGTCCGGTTCACGGGCTTCCGCTGTCCCCCGCGCCCCGTGTCGCCCGGTCGCGCCCTCCCGGCCCCCGGGACAGTGCCTCGGCGAGGTCGTCGAGGGCGTCCAGGAGCAGATCCGCGGCGCGCAGCGCGACGCCCTGGCTTTCGCTTTCGCTGTCCCACTGCTCCCATACGGCGCGCAGCGCGCTCCAGTCCAGTGCGCGCCGTTCGCGTACGGCGTGCGCCGCCCGCTCCAGGGAGGGGCGCAGCTCGGCAGCGAACGCGGCGGCGCCGGGCGACGGTTCGGCGTCCTTGTCGGGGAGGTGGGCCTCCAGGATCATCGTGACCCGGCCCATCGTGGCGAGCGCGGAGCTGGCGGCGGTCGCCGAGGCGCGCGAGAGGCCGCGGTGCCGTACGGGTTCCTTCCCGGCACGGGCCTCGCTCTCCTCCCAGGCGGCGCGGGCCGCGCGGGCGTCCAGCAGCGCCTCGCGGACCTGCCGGGGGCGGCGCTCGGCGGGCCGGGCGTAGCGGCCGTACACGGCCAGCGCGTAGCGCCCGTTGGCCACCAGCCATTCGGCGAGGCGGTCGCGCAGCTTGGGGGTCTCCCAGGCGGGGAACAGGGCGTAGGACAGCATCGCGAGGAGCCCGCCCAAGAGGGTGAGCACGATGCGTTCCTGGACGGTCTGCGCCCAGCCCTCGCCGGCGATGCCGAGCAGGAAGACGACATAGGCGGTCACACACGCCGAGGTCACCGACACGCCGGTGCGCATCAGCAGGTACATGAGCAGCACGCAGACGACGGCGAGCGCGGCGCTGACATACATGCTCGGGTGGGTCAGGGCCATCAGGGCGCCGGCGACGGCGACCCCGACGAGGGTGCCGCTGAAGCGGGCGACGCCGCGCGAGTAGGTCTGGCCGAAGTCGGGGCGCATGACCATGACGGAGGTGAGCGGCACCCAGTAGCCGTGGCCGAACGGGAGGGCGGTGCCCAGCAGATAGCCGGCCGCACAGACCGCGCTGACCCGGAGGGCGTGCCGGAAGATGTGCGAGGACCAGCGCGCCTCGCGGTGCAGGGCGCGCAGCGCCACCGGTACGAGTCGGGGGACGCTGGGGCGCAGCAGATGGGCGCGTTCGGCCTCGGTGGTGGGGCGGGTGGCCTGCACCGGCTCGTCGGTGAGTTCGACGGCGTCGGCGAGCAGCGAGATCAGCCGGTAGGCGGAGCGGCGGGCGGTGCCCTTGAGCATCGGGCCGGATGCGGGGACTTCGAGGGTGGCCATCGCCTCGGGGGGCAGTCGGACCGGGCTGGCGTGCCGTACGGCGTGCGCGACGGCGTCCAGGACGGTGGCCGCGGCGGCGAGCAGATCGCGGGCCCGGTCGCGTTCCGGGCCCTCTAGAGGAGCGCCGACGACCGGATCGGCGAGCGAGGCCAGGACGGGCCTGACCTGTTCGGCGAGGCCGCGAGGGCCGTGCAGCTGGACGGGACGGCGTCTGGCCTGGCGCGGGGTCACGGTGGACGCGAGGCGGGCGTCCATCAGGGGAGCCGGGTCGAACGGGGCGACCGGGTCGTGCCGCAGTCGTCGGGCGTAGTCGGCCTCGGCGGCCAGCGCGTCGGCGAGCGCATCGCGCTGCACGCCCCAGGGGCGCACCGGGAAGACCACGATCAGGGCGGCCTGGACGATGCCGCCGAAGGCGATCAGGGCGGCGTGCTCCAGGGCGCCCAGGACGGATGTCGGCAGGGTGACGGTGACCAGCATGATCGCGATGGTCTGGGTGCCGGCGAGTCCGGAGACCGGGCCGATCGCCCAGGCCATGCCGGCGAGCAGGGCCGAGCCGGCGAGGAGCAGGACGAAGGCGAGGAGATGCGGGGCGGCCAGGTAGCCGAGGAAGGTGGCGACGGCCAGCGCGCCGGCGACGGCGAGCGCCAGAACGGGGCGCGGGCGCATGCTGCGCTGGAAGGTGACCAGGCCGGACGCGAACGCCCCGAAGGCGGAGGAGACCGCGAGACTCGGGTCTCCCAGCCACAGGCACAGGCCGATGACGATGGCCACGCCGACCGAGCCGCGGATGGCGATGAGCGGGGTGAGCTTGGCCCGCTCGATGCTCAGCCCGGAGCGGGCGGTCTCCTTCAGCGCGCGCGACCAGGTCATACCGAGAGAATACGGTCGGGTACCGAGGGTTCCGGAATGGCCGGTACCGGGTCGTCGCGGCGCCCTCGTCCCGGGCCTCCGCCGGGAAAATCCCGGTAAACCCGCCTTCCATTACACGTAAACGCGGCAGGTCAGCACGGTTTGCCCGGCTTCCGTGCGGTCAGTGCGACGAAGCCGACACTCCCGGAACGAAACCCGGGCCCGCCGCCGCCCCCTCTTTCCTGCCGGCCGGGACCGCTCCCGGCCGGTCCGGCAAGGAGAAGGCCCCGTGCGCAAAGCCCTGTTCACCCCGGTGATCGCATTGATCACCCTGACCGTTCTCGCCTGCACGGCCGGCTGCGGCACGGGCACGCCCAAAGCCTCCCCCATACACTTCGGCGGCCCCCAGGCGGGCGCCGCGCTGCATGCCGCACCGCCGGGCAAGGGGTCGCTGGTGCAACTGCCCACGCATCCGATCACCTTCGAGGAGGAGCGCCGGGTGGGCGGGGCGGGCGAGAACACCCCGATCGGCGTGACCACCTTGCACGGCCCGAAATCGGGTTTCACCGGGAAGGTGTGGGTGTGGGCGCCGCCGGAGTACTACGCGAAGCGGAACGCGGACAAGGGCTTCCCCGTGATGGTGGCGCTGCCCGGCTCGTACGGCTACCCCCGCAACTACTGGGCCGGCCCCCGCTTCGAACTGCAGGAGAACCTCGCCCAGTGGTCCAAGGACGGCACCAGCCTGCCGTTCATCGTCGTCATGCCGGTGCTCAACCCCGATGACAAGCAGTACTACGACGGCAGCGACATACCGGGGCAGCCGAAGATCGGCACCTGGCTCAGCCAGGACGTGCCCGATCTCGTACGGCAGAACTTCCGCACCCTCAAGACCCGCGACGCCTGGACGATCATGGGCTCCTCGTCGGGCGGGTTCGCGGCGCTGAAGAATGTGCTGCAGAACCCGGGCACCTTCAAGGTGGCGATCGCCAACGGGCCGGACATAGTGCCCGACTCCCCGCTGTGGAAGGGGCACGCCAGGGAGCAGCGCGCCAACAATCCCGAGGTGCTCGCCCGCCGGATGATCGCGCGCGGCGGACCGCCGGTCTACGTGGCCTTCCAGGACGGTTCCGAGGAGGCCACGGTGCTGCCGAAGGTCCGGAAATTCATCGCCCAGTACGGCCATGGGCCGGTGAAGACGCGGCTGCAGATCGTTCCGGGCGGTACGCACAGCGGCGAGACCTATGTGCGCGGGCTGGGCGAGGGGACGATGCGGTGGGTCAGCGCGCACATGCGGGGGCCGACCGCCGCGTGAGAGCGGCCGGTCCCGGATGCACGCGGCTTACGGGGAGCAGTCGACGTCGTGAAGTTCGATGGGCTTGGAATCCAGGTCCACATAGGCGGTGAAGGTGTTGCGGGCCCTGCCGTCCCAGATGGTGGTGACCGTCGCCCAGCCGACGCCCGCGGACTGGGCGGTGGTCACCTTGCCGATGGAGATCTCCCGAGGGGTGTTCTGGGCGCAGAGCAGCAGGTCATAGCCCTCGGTGTGGGCCGCCCGGTCCTTGAGGTAGTCCGAGACCTGGTGTTCGCGCGCCCAGACGCTGGGGCCGTGGTGGCCGTAGAAGGTGGTCAGGAAGCGGCGGATTTCGGTGGCGGTGTGGCGGCCGTTGGGGTCGGAGCGGACGGTGTCCGCCCTGGTCACGGCCTGGTGGGGCGATACCGCCGCGGTGGCCGGAGCGGAGGCGGCGAGGACCAGGGTCAGGCCGAGCGCGGTGGCGCAGGCAGCGGCGACAGTGGCGGAGGAGGTGGCAGCGTTACGCGAAGCGGTACGGAGCATGGGATGTCCTCAACTTCTGGCTATGTACGCATCTGTGAGACACCGGGCCGCACCGAATGGTTGCGGCACGTGCCGGGGCGATAGCGCGTACCCATGGGTCCGTAACGCTGTTACAGTCCGCCGCCCCGGCGCTCCCAGCGCACCTCGCCGTCCTGCCGTGCCTCGGTGGCGCGCAGACCCGCGGCGGTGGCAACGGCGGCGGACGCGCGGTGCTCGGGGTGGATGTGCGCGAGGACGGCCGCGACCGGTGACGGATCGGCAAGCAGGTGGCCGACCAGCTCCGTGACGGCCTCCGCCGCGAGCCCACGACGCTGCCACGGTGTGCCCACCACCCAGGCGATCTCCGCCTCCCCGGCGGCGATCGTCGCCTGCACGTATCCCGTCAGCCGGTTCTCCGCGCGCAGCCGCAACGCCCAGTTGCACCAGGTCACGGCCGGGTCGGGGGAGCCGGCCAGCAGCCGCCGGTAGCGGGCCCGCAGCCCGTCCTCGGAATCCGGGCCGCCGCCGGTGAAGATGTACAGCGCCGGATCGGCGAGCACCCGCGCCATCTCCGGCGCGTGCTCCTCGCGCAGCGGCAGCAGATCGAGCCGCATGGTGGCGAACGTCCGCTGCCCGGGGCCCGCTACGACACCACGTCCTTCTTCGCGAACCCCCGGAAGGCCATCGCCACCAGCACCACCGCGTACGCCACCGAGACCGCCGAGCCCTGGATCATCCCCGACCACTCCATCTGGGGCTGAAGCGCGTCCGCCCAGGAGTACTGCCAGTGCGCGGGCAGGAAATCGCGCCAGTCGTCGAGGGCCGTGACCTGGTCGAGGACGTTGCCGACGATGGTCAGCCCGACGGCGCCGCCGACCGCGCCGAGCGGTGCGTCGGTCACCGTCGACAGCCAGAACGCGAGGGCCGCGGTGACCAGCTGGCTGATGAAGATATAGCCGACGACCACCGCCAGCCGCGGCACCGCATCGCCCGCGGACAGCGCGCCCCCGGTGGGCAGTTGCAGCGGCCCCCAGCCGTACGCGGCGGTGCCCACGCCGAGTGCGACCAGCGGCAGCAGCACCATCGCGGCGGCGCTGAACAGCAGCCCGACGGTGAGCTTGCTCAGCAGCAGCCGGGCCCGTGGCACCGGCGCGGCGAGCAGATAGCGCAGCGAGGACCAGCTCGCCTCCGAGGCGACCGTGTCGCCGCAGAACAGCGCCACCGGGACGACCAGCAGGAAGCCCGCGGACACAAACAGCGCAGTGGCAGCGAAGTTGCTGCCGGAAGCGGTGGCGGTGTCCATCAAGGTGACCCGGCCGTTGCCGCGGCTGCTCGGGTCGCCGCCGATCGCGAACGCCGTGACCAGCACGAACGGCAGCAGGGCCAGGATCGCGGCGATCACCAGCGTGCGGCGCCGCTTGAGCTGGCGCAGCGCCTCGACGCGCAGCGGGAGGGTGCGGCGTGCCCGGTAACCGGGCGCGGCGGGTGCCGACGGCCCCGGCCCCGCCCCCGCGGCGGCTGTCTCCGTGGGAGTCATCGGGCGTCACCTCCGATCAGGGTGAGGAAGGCATCCTCCAGGCGGCGGTGCGGGCCGACGCGGTCCACGGGGATCTCCATCCGGATGAGGTCGGCGAGCAGTTGGGGGGTGCCGCCCGGGTCGGTGAGGCGTACGAGCAGCCCCTCGTCGGCGCGGACGGCGGAGGCGACGCCGGGCAGCGCGTCCACCTTCTCCACCAGCGTGTCGGACAGCGGCTCCGGTCCCGCGACGCCGACCAGCAGGGTGTCGCCGGAGCCGACGATCTCGGCGACCCGGCCCGCCTGGACGAGCCGTCCGCGGTCCATGACGACCAGGTGCGTACAGCTCTGTTCGACCTCGGAGAGGAGGTGGCTGGAGACGATGACGGTGCGTCCGGCGGCGGCGTAACGGATCATCACGTCGCGCATCTCGCGGATCTGCGGCGGATCGAGCCCGTTGGTGGGCTCGTCGAGGATCAGCAGATCCGGGAGGCCGAGCATGGCCTGGGCGATGGCGAGGCGCTGCCGCATGCCCTGGGAGTAGGTGCGGACGGCGCGTTGCAGGGCGTCGCCGAGGCCGGCGATCTCCAGTGCCTCGTCGATGTGCGCGTCGGCCGCGGGCCGTCCGGTGGCCTGCCAGTACAGGTCGAGGTTGGCCCGGCCGGACAGATGCGGCAGGAAGCCGGCGCCCTCGACGAACGCACCGACCCGGGAGAGCACCGGTGCGCCGGGACGGATCGCGTGCCCGAAGATCTGGATCTCGCCCTCGTCGGGCCGGATCAGGCCCATCAGCATTCGCAGGGTGGTGGTCTTGCCCGCGCCGTTGGGCCCCAGCAGCCCCAGCACCTGCCCCTTCTCCACCCGGAACGACAGATCCCGGACGGCATACCGGTCGGCGGACTTGGCGTACCGCTTGCTCAAGTCGGTGATCTTCAGCGGGACGTCGGCGAGCGCCGGGTCGGGGGCGGGCGCCGCGGTCCGGCGCCGGGCGGTGAGCAGCAGCAAGGCGGCGATCAGGACGGCCCCGGCGGGCAGGCCCCAGGTCCAGGCGGGCAGCGGGGCGGCCGCGCTGCGCACCTTGGGTGCGGTGGGCACGGCGAGCT
This sequence comes from Streptomyces sp. NPDC050636, assembly GCF_040654775.1. NCBI lineage: Bacteria > Bacillati > Actinomycetota > Actinomycetes > Kitasatosporales > Streptomycetaceae > Streptomyces > Streptomyces sp. NPDC050636. The sequence goes on along the minus strand of NZ_JBFAIP010000003.1, from coordinate 157,074 downwards.
CCCCCGTGGCCTTACGGGCAGGGGAGGTGCCTCCGTCGCCGTCCGCCAGGGAGACGGTGTAGGTGGCGGGTTCGGTGGGCGAGGCGTAGGCGAGGTCGGTCGCGGAGAGCACCAGCCGCATACGGTGGCCGGCCGCGAAGTCATGGTCGACTGCGGGCAGTTGGAGGCGGACGCGCCGGCCTTCCGCGCTGTCGCCCTTGCCGCTCCCGCTGCCGGTCTCGGCGACCTTGACGCGGTACGGGGTGACGAGCTGGGACGGCAGTACCTGGCGGCGGCCGTCCGGGCCCACGTCGTAGAGCTTGGCGAAGAACACCGCGTCCGGGGAGCTGGCGCCCACTCGCACGGTGATGGTGGGGCTGCCGGTGAGATGGACCGGGGTGCGCAGCGGCGCCGAATCGAAGTGGGCGTACTGGCCCGGGAAGTCGAGGGAGAGACCGCCGGCCCCCAGCGCGGAGAGATTGCCGAGGGCGCCGACACCGGGCACCGCGGAGATGGCGGGCGGTCCCGCACCGGCCGGATTGGCGAAGCTCTGCTCGCGGCCGGTGAGCCGCACCCGCTGCGGATCGTTGTCCAGTCCGGCGTAGCGGTCACCGCTCGCGCCGCGCAGCCGCACCGTGCCGTCGGTGGAGTCCACTCCCCCGCTCCGGCTGACCCGGAACGCGGGCCCGGTGTCCGCGCCCTTGTCGCCCTTCAGGTACCGGTCGAACCATGCCTTCGTACGCGCCTGGACCCGCGCGGTCTCGCGGTCCCCGCCGTCGTGCCCGCCGGCGATCCAGTCGACGTCGACCGGTGCGCCGTTCTTACGGATCGCCTGCTGCATGGCGTCGGCCTGGCCGAGCGGGAACAGCGAGTCGGTCTGCCCCTGCATGATCAGTGTCGGCACCTTGATGCGGTCGCCGACGGCGGACGGGCTGCGGGCTTCAAGGAGCGCACGGGCCGCGGCGTCCGGCTTACCGGAGACGGCGACCCGCTCGTACATCGCGCACAGGTCCGCCTGGAACTTCCCGCAGCCGCCGGAGGCCGCGGGAGCCGAGCCGCGACCCGGCGTGCCCGTGGGAGCGCCCGCCGACCCTGTGGTGAAGAAGATCCCCGCCCACAGCTTCTTGAACACCCCGTTGGGGAACAGCGCATCGGCGAGGTTCCAGTAGGTGATCTGCGGGGCGATGGCGTCGACCCGCTTGTCGTGGCCGGCCGCCAGCAGCGAGATCGCGCCACCGTAGGAGGCGCCGGCGACGCCCACCCGGGGATCGCCGGTCTTGTCGAGCCGCACCTCGGGGCGCTTCGCCAGCCAGTCGATCAGCCGGCTGACGTCGGCGACCTCGCCGTCCGGGTCGTTGAGCCCGATCTTCCCGGTCGACTTCCCGAAGCCGCGCGCCGACCAGGTCAGCACCGCATAGCCGTCCCGGGCCAGTTGCTCGGCCTCCGCGCGGACGTCGTTCTTGCTGCCGCCGAAGCCGTGGCCCAGCAGCACGGCGGGGCGTCGCGCACCGGATCCGCCCTCCCCGGTGAAGAAGGAGGTGTCGATCCGCACCTCCTTCTTGCCGCCGGGCTTGTCCGGCATCGCGAGGCGCCGGTCCTCGCGGTGTACGGCGGGCGCGGCGTCCGAGGAGGCAGCCGCCCAGGTGCCGCCTCCTATGAGTACGGCCAGAGCGCCGGCGGTCGCGTACAGCTTCCGCCCGCGCAGTCGGAGATCCATACCGTGAATCCTAGGTACGCCCCGGGCCGGGCGACCCGTCCCCCGGACTGAACCGCGTGACCTCCCAGCGAAGTAGCGGGCGCGGGGCCCGTACCGCATCCGTGGTACGAGCCCCTGGCAGGAACAGCCGCGGAACAGTGCCGGGATCAGCCTCCGTGCGGCTCAGTACTGCGGCGGGCCGAAACCGCCCTGCGGGGGCCCCTGCGGAGGCGGCGGCGCGACGGGCGGGGCCATCGGCGGGCCCTGTTGGGGCATCGGCGGGCCCTGCTGCCAGGACGCCGGGGGCGGGCCCTGGGGGCCGGGGACGAAGCCCGGGGCGTGGAACGTCGGCAGCTGGGCCGGGGGTTGCCAGGCGGGGGCGACCGGCTCGCCCTTGCCCATCAGCGCGAGCATCGCCAGGGAGCCGAGCAGATCCAGGAAGAGCTGGATGTGGTTGATGATGCCCAGCATCGGCGCGAACTCGTTCAGTCTGAACAACGCGTCGTGGCCGGCCATCGCCACCACGTTCACCAGGGAGTTCGTCAGCAGGACGATCGAGATGCCGATGGCCAGACCGCGCGCCGCACAGCCGCGCAGCAGGCAGTTCAGGCCGGCCAGCGCGGTCAGCGCAAGGAGGACCAGCGAGTACCACCCGGGCGACAGGTCCAGCAGGAAGGTGAGAGTTCGCTTGCCGAGGTAGAGCGCGGAGAACGAGTCGACGCCGTTCTCCACCAGGACGTAGATGTGCCAGACCAGGTAGCACAGCGCCATCACACCGAGCACCAGGCCGGACACCACACCCGCCCCCTTGCCCGGCCGCATCGGCGGGTCGCTGGGCTTTGCCCGCGGCCACGCGCGCATTCCGGCGAGCAGCACGATGGCCGCGCAGAAGGCGAGGAAGGTCTGCGGCAGGCTGTTCAGGAAGACGGCCTCGAAGGTCGCCGAGGTCGGGTCGGCCTTCGAGACGAAGTAGTTCGTGGTGGTGGTCGAGTTACCGGTGCTGATCATGACCTGCACGCCGGTCGCGAAGGTCAGCGTGGTGGCGACGGCGAGCAGTCCGCCGGCCGTCCGCAGGCCGGCGAAGGCGGCGATCACGGCGCTCAGCTGCACGATGGCCATGCCGAGTACGAGGGGGTTGGTGACCGCGTCGGTGCCCGGCTTGACGTCCCCGACCCAGGACTCCCAGACGCCCGCCATCCCGAAGTTGCTGAGATCGACGCCCAGCCAGTAGGCGGAGTTGAGGAAGAACAGTGCGCAGAACACGCCACCGGTGATCCGCGCTCCCTTGGCCAGCGCCATACTTTGTCTCATTTTCGTCCCCCGGTCATCTCGGTACGCCAGCGAGGGAGCACGGTAGCAACGCATCCGGCCGCGGTCTCCCCCGCATCCGCACCACAGGCGACCCCGTCCCCCTGCCGACAGGGGAACGGCAGGGGAACGGGGCCGGTGGTTCCTGGCGCGGCCCCGTCAGTGGTTGCGGGGGAAGCCCAGGTTGATGCCGCCGTCGGACGGGTCGGGCCAGCGGGTGGTGACGACCTTGCCGCGGGTGTAGAAGTGCACGCCGTCGTTGCCGTAGATGTGGTGGTCGCCGAAGAGGGAGTCCTTCCAGCCGCCGAAGGAGTGGTAACCGACGGGGACCGGGATCGGCACGTTCACGCCGACCATGCCGGCCTCGACCTCCAGCTGGAAGCGGCGGGCCGCCCCGCCGTCCCGGGTGAAGATCGCGGTGCCGTTGCCCCAGGGCGAGGCGTTCATCAGGGCGATGGCGTCGTCGTAGGTCTCGACGCGGACCACGGACAGCACCGGGCCGAAGATCTCGTCGCGGTAGGCGTCCATCTCGGGCGTCACATTGTCCAGCAGCGAGACGCCGAGCCAGTGGCCGTTCTCGTAGCCGTCGACGGTGTAGCCGGTGCCGTCGATGACGACGTCGGCGCCCTGGGCCGCGGCGCCCTCGACATACGAGGCGACCTTGTCGCGGTGGACCTTGGTGATCAGCGGGCCCATCTCGGAGGCCGGGTCGTCGCCGGGACCGATCCGGAGCTTGTCGGCACGCTCCTTGATCTTGCCGATCAGCGGGTCTGCGGTGTCACCCACGGCGACGACGACGGAGATCGCCATGCAGCGCTCGCCGGCCGAGCCGTAGGCGGCGTTGATCGCCGAGTCGGCGGCCAGGTCGAGGTCCGCGTCCGGCAGCACCAGCATGTGGTTCTTGGCGCCGCCCAGCGCCTGGACGCGCTTGCCGTTGGCGGTGCCGGTGGTGTGGATGTAGCGGGCGATGGGGGTGGAGCCGACGAAGGAGACCGCGGCGACGTCCGGGTGCTCCAGGATCGCGTCGACGGCCACCTTGTCGCCGTTGACGATGTTGAGGACACCGTCGGGCAGGCCCGCCTCGGCGGCCAGCTCGGCGAGCTTGAAGGCGGCGCTGGGCACCTTCTCGCTCGGCTTGAGGACGAAGGTGTTGCCGCAGGCGATGGCCATGGGGAACATCCACATCGGCACCATGGCGGGGAAGTTGAACGGCGTGATGCCGGCCACGACACCGAGGGACTGGCGGATCGCGGCGACATCCACCCGGGTGGAGACCTGGGTGGACAGTTCGCCCTTGAGCTTCTCCGGGATACCGCAGGCCAGCTCGACGATCTCCAGACCGCGGGCGACCTCACCGAGCGCGTCGGAGTGCACCTTGCCGTGCTCCGCGGTGATCAGCGCGGCGATCTCGTCGCGGTGTGCGTCGATCAGCTCGCGGTACTTGAACAGCACCGAGGTGCGCTTGGCCAGGGAGCTGGTGCCCCAGCTGCGGAACGCTTCCTTGGCGGCGGCGACCGCGGCGTCCACCTCGCCGACGGAGGCGAAGGCGACCTGCTTCTCCTGGGCACCGGTGGCCGGGTTGTAGACCGGGCCGAAGTTGCCGGAGACGCCCTCGACGGGCTTGCCGCCGATCCAGTGGCTGATGGTCTTCATTCGGGGGGCCTTTCTGGGTGACGACTGCGAGCTGAGGTCAGAGGTGGCGGCGGCGTCCTGCGACCTGACGGTCGTACGCCTCGCGGGCGGCGACCGCCGCCGGACGCGTCGCGGTCTCGGCAACAGGGACATCCCACCAAGCCTGGGCGGCCGGCGCGCCCGGCACAGTGTCAGTCGTTTCGGTCTCGACATAGACACATGTGGGGTGGTTCGAGGCACGTGCCTCGGCGAGCGCGGCGCGCAGCTCACCGACCGTGGCGGCGCGCAGGATGTGCATCCCGAGCGAGGCGGCGTTGGCGGCGAGGTCGACGGGCAGCGGCGCACCCGTATACGTCCCGTCCTTGGCGCGGAAGCGGTAGTCGGTACCGAAGCGCTCACCCCCGGTCGCCTGGGAGAGCCCGCCGATGGACGCGTAGCCGTGGTTCTGGATGAGGACGAGGTTGATGTTGACGCCCTCCTGGACCGCGGTGACGATTTCGGTGGGGTTCATCAGATATGTACCGTCGCCGACGAGCGCCCACACCGGCCGGCCCGGAGCGGCGAGCCGGACGCCGATCGCGGCCGGGATCTCATAGCCCATGCAGGAGTAGCCGTATTCGAGGTGGTACTGCCTGCGGGACCGGGCGCGCCAGAGCTTGTGCAGGTCACCGGGGAGCGAGCCGGCGGCGTTGATGACGATGTCGGTGTCGTCGACGAGGGCGTCCAGGGCGCCGAGAACCTGGGTCTGGGAGGGGCGCACGGAGGCGTCCGCGGCGCCGTATGCGGCGTCCACCCGGCTCTCCCACTCCTCCTTGGCCGCGCCGTAGCCCGCTTCGTACGCCTCGTCGACACGGTGACCGGACAGGGCGCCGGTGAGCGCTTCGAGGCCGGCCCGGGCGTCGGCGACCAGGGCGCTCGCGCCGAGCTTGTGGGAGTCGAAGGAGGCGATGTTGAGGTTGAGGAAGCGCACACCGGGCGCGGCGAAAAGGGTGGCCGAGGCGGTGGTGAAGTCGGTGTAGCGGGTGCCGACGCCGATGATCAGGTCGGCCTCGCGGGCGAGGGTGTCGGCGGTGGCGGTACCGGTGTGGCCGATGCCGCCGATGTCGGCGGGATGGTCGTGGCGCAGCGAGCCCTTGCCGGCCTGGGTGGAGGCCACGGGGATGCCGGTGGTGTCGACGAAGGCGCGCAGCGCGTCCTCGGCCTCGCTGTGGTGGACGCCGCCGCCCGCGATGAGCAGGGGCCGGCGGGCGCCGCGGATGGCGCGTACGGCGGCGGCCAGCGCAAGGGCGTCGGGCGCGGGACGGCCCACGTGCCACACCCGGTCGGCGAAGAACTCCTCGGGCCAGTCGTACGCCTCGGCCTGGACGTCCTGCGGCATGGCGAGGGTGACCGCGCCGGTGTCGACCGGGTCGGCGAGGACGCGCATGGCCTGGAGGGCGGCGGGGATCAGCGCCTCGGGGCGGGTGACCCGGTCGAAGTAGCGGGACACCGGGCGCAGCGCGTCATTGACCGACACATCGCCCGCGTACGGGACTTCGAGCTGCTGGAGCACCGGGTCGGCGGGGCGGGTGGCGAAGACGTCGCCGGGCAGCAGCAGGACCGGGAGGCGGTTGACGGTGGCGAGCGCGGCGCCGGTGACGAGGTTGGTGGCGCCGGGGCCGATGGAGGTGGTGACGGCGTGCGCGGAGAGCCGGTCGGACTGCCGGGCGTAGCCGACGGCAGCGTGCACCATGGCCTGTTCGTTGCGGCCCTGGAGGTACGGCAAGCCCGGGGGTCCGGGGGTCGTCCCCCGGTCGGAAACAGAGCCGGATTCCAGCAGCGCCTGGCCGATGCCCGCCACATTGCCATGGCCGAAGATGCCCCAGCAGGCGTTGATCAGGCGGTGCCGGCGGCCGTCCCGCTCGGTGTACTGATGGGCGAGGAACTCGACCAGGGCCTGCGCGACGGTGAGGCGGCGTGTCGTCGGGGCGTTCATCGGGGGTCTCCTGAGGGAGCGTCGTAGAGAGGGAGTCGGGGGTCGACGGGCCGGCTCGGCCAGGTGGAGCGGATCCAGCCGTGGTCGGGGTGGTCGCAGATCAGCCACTCACGGGTGGCGGCGGGGCCGGCCATGACATTGAGGTAGTACATGTCGTGTCCGGGGGCGGCGATGGACGGGCCGTGCCAGCCGTCGGGGATCAACACCGCGTCGCCGCCACGGACTTCGGCGAGCACGTCCGTGCCGCGGCCGCGCCCGGACGGGCTGACGCGCTGATAGCCCAGGCCCGGCTTGCCGTGCCCGCTCGCGTCAGCCGCAGCGGCGATCTCGAAGTAGTAGATCTCTTCGAGCTCGGATTCCTCACCGGGGCGGCATTCGTCGTGCTTGTGCGGCGGGTAGGAGGACCAGTTGCCGCCCGGGGTGAGCACTTCGACCGCGATGAGCTTGTCGCACTCGAAACCCTGTCCACTTCCGCCTCCGGCGGGGGCGGCCGCTGCGAAGTTGTTGACCTGGCGGGAGCAGTTGCCGGTACCGCGCAGCTCTACGGGGACGGCGGACGCGGGCCCGTAACGGGCCGGGAGCCGCCGCGCGCAGCGGGCGCCGGTCAGCGCGAACCGCCCGCCTGCCCCGCTGGCGATCTGCACATGCGCGTCGCGCGGCACATACGCGAAGTCCGTCACTCCGCTGAACACGCTTTCCCGGCCGGTCAGTTCGAAGATCTCGCCGCTGTCGGTCAGGACCGTGCAGCCACCGGAGAGGGGCAGCACGATCCATTCGCTGTCGCCGGTGGCGAAGGAATGATGGCCGCCGGGCGGCAGTTCCAGGACGCGGAGGGAGGAGTACCCCCAGCCGGCCCGCTTCGGGTCGATGTCGAGGGCGTACGGACCGTCGGCCGCCTGCCCCGCTTTGATGTGGAATTCCGAGATCTCAGCGTTCATAACTGCAAGTCTCCTACTCGCCACTGACAGTCAGCGAAGTCCGGCCGGCCGAACCGGCCGGAGTCGGTTAGAGAAGCCCGACGGCGGTGTCCACGGCGGCCGCGACATCGCCGTCGGCCGGGTAGAGGAGGGAGCGGCCGACGACCAGCCCCTGCACGGTCGGCAGCCGCAGCGCCTTGCGCCACTTCTCGTAGGCGACTTCCTGGTCCTGGACGGTGGTGCCGATGTCGCCGCCGAGCAGCACCGTCGGCAGCGTCGAGGCCTCGCAGACCCGGGCCATCGCGTCGGGGTCGTCGGTGACCGGCAGCTTCAGCCAGGTGTACGCGGAGGTGCCGCCGAGGCCGGAGGCGATGGCCACCGAGCGGATGACGGCCTCCGCGCTCAGATCGTTGCGGACCTTGCCGTCGACCCGGTGGGAGAGGAACGGCTCGACGAAGACGGGCAGTTCCCGCTCGGCCATCGCGTCGATGGCGCGCGCGGTGGCCTCCAGAGTGGCCAGTGAGCCCGGGTCGCCGTAGTCGATACGGAGCAGGAGCTTGCCTGCGTCGAAGCGGAGCCGGGCGATGTCCTGGGGGCGGTGGCCGGTGAACCGGTCGTCCATCTCGAAGGCGGCGCCCGCGAGACCGCCGCGGTTCATCGAGCCCATCACCACCTTGCCTTCGAGGGCGCCGAGCAGCAGCAGGTCCTCCAGAATGTCGGCGGTGGCGAGGACGCCGTCCACACCAGGCCGCGACAGTGCCAGTACCAGGCGTTCGAGCAGGTCGAGGCGGTTGGCCATGGCGAGTTGCCGGTCGCCGACGGCGAGCGCGCCGCGGGCCGGGTGGTCGGCGGCGACGATCATCAGCCGGCCGCTGTCGCCGATGAGCGGGCGACGGGTGCGGCGGGCGGCGGCCTCCGCGATCGCTTCGGGATGCCGGGCCCGCAGCGTCGCGAGGTCACTGATCCGAGGGGTCAAGGCGTAACTCACCTTCTTGAGGCCACAGATGCGGCAGGTGCGACAGATGCGGCAGTTGTGGCAGACGATGCGGGCATGGCCGCGGCGGCCAACGCGTCCAGGGGGGTCACCGGTCCGCCAGGAACGCGTCGACCTCGTCGGCCGTCGGCATCGCGGAGGAGCAGGCGAGCCGGGAGGCGACGATGGCGCCGGCGGCGTTGGCGTAGCGCATCATCGGCTCCAGTTCCCAGCCGCTGAGCAGGCCGTGGCAGAGCGAGCCGCCGAACGAGTCGCCGGCGCCCAGCCCGTTGACGACCTCGACCGGGGTGGGCGGGACCTCGGCGGTGCGGCCGTCCCGGTGGACGGCGAGCACACCCTTGGGCCCCTGCTTGATGACGGCGAGTTCGACGCCCATCTCCAGCAGCGCCTGGGCGCAGGCCTTGGGGTCGCGCAGTCCGGTGGCGACCTCGGCCTCGTCGACGTTGCCGACCGCGACCGTGGCGTGCTGGAGGGCGGCTTCGTAGTACGGGCGGGCGGTGGCCATCGCGGCGGCGCCGGACGCGCCGCCGTCCTTGGAGGCGCCGCCCTCGCCGCCCCAGAACATCGGCCGCCAGTCGAGGTCGAAGATGGTGGTGCCCGCTTTGGCGCGGGCCTCCAGCGCGGCGAGGGTGGCACTGCGGCTGGGCTCCTCGCACAGCCCGGTGCCGGTGATCCAGAAGATTCGGGCCGCCCGGATGGCGTCCTGGTCCAGCTCCTCGGAGCGGATGACCAGGTCGGGGGCCTTGGGGCGGCGGTAGAAGTAGAGCGGGAAGTCGTCCGGCGGGAAGATCTCGCAGAAGGTGACCGGCGTCGGATACGCGTCCACCGGGGTCACCCAGCGGTCGTCCACGCCGAAGTCGCGCAGCGCCTGGTGGATGTAGTCGCCGAACGGGTCACGCCCGGTGCGGCTGATGACGGCCGAGCGGCGGCCGAGCCTGGCGGCGGCGACCGCGACATTGGTGGCGGAGCCGCCGAGGAACTTCCCGAACGTCTCCACTTGGGCCAGCGGCACGCCGGTCTCCAGCGGGTAAATGTCCACTCCGATGCGACCCATCGTGATCAGGTCGTACGGCTCGGTCATATGCGCCCCTTCGGTTGGGCCGGCGGTGGGGGTACCTCCCGCTCGAGAGGAGTCGAGAGTGGGGGAGGGTTCGGGTTCGGCGGGTTCGGCTCTGAGCAAAGGTCTAACCGGGAGGGTCAGACCCTGTCAACAGTTTGTCCTTACATTCTGACGTAGATGACTACAGAGGAGTGCCCGGAAGCTCACCCGGAAGGGCACCGAGATGAGCACCCGAAGGGCGCTCGACGTAACACTCAGAAGGGGGTGGCCCGCCCACCCGTCGTTGCAAAGTCATTAAGTCCTTATGTCAGGACGAAGTCTTGACACTCCCCGGGGCGGCAGAGAGGCTGTGCCCCACAACCCGACCCAGCGCCTCCCGGTCACCGCCGACCGGCGAGAGGAGAGCCGCAGCATGTCCGCACCCCGTGCCGTTGCGCCCGTTCTGGACCGCATTCGCGTCGGTTCCGCCCCCGACTCCTGGGGCGTGTGGTTCCCCGACGACAACCAGCAGGTCCCCTGGAAGCGCTTCCTCGACGAGGTCTCCGAGGCCGCATACGAGTGGATCGAGCTCGGCCCGTACGGCTACCTCCCCACCGACCCGGCCGTGCTCCGCGACGAGCTCGCCCCCCGGAACCTGAAGGTCTCGGCCGGCACGATCTTCACCTCGATGCACCACGGCCCCTCCGTGTGGGACAAGACCTGGGCACACGTCTCCGAAGTCGCCACCCTCACCCAGGCGATGGGCGCCAAGCACCTCGTCGTCATCCCCTCCTTCTGGCGGGACGACAAGACCGCCGAGGAGATCGAGCCGCGCGAGCTGACCGTCGAGCAGTGGAAGCACCTGACCACCGGCATGGAGCGGCTGGGCAAGCGGGTGCAGGACGAGTTCGGGCTGGAGATCGTGGTGCACCCGCACGCCGACACCCACATCGACACCGAGGAGCACGTCGAGCGCCTCCTCGACGTCACCGACTCCAGTCTGGTCAACCTCTGCCTGGACACCGGCCATTACGCCTACTGCGGCGGCGACAGCGTCAAGCTGATCCACACCTACGGCGAGCGGATCGGCTACCTCCACCTCAAGCAGGTCGACCCGGACATCCTCGCCGAGGTCGTCGCCAAGGGCACGCCCTTCGGGCCCGCCGTCAAGCAGGGCGTGATGTGCGAACCGCCGCTCGGCGTCCCCGCGCTGCCGCCCGTCCTGGAGGCCGCCCAGGCGCTGAACGTCGACCTCTTCGCCATCGTCGAGCAGGACATGTACCCCTGCCCGCCCGACCAGCCCTTCCCCATCGCGCAGCGCACCCGCCGCTTCCTCAGCTCCTGCGGCGCCTGAGCCATGATCACCTCCGCCTCATGCGTTTGCCGCGCGACACCTCCTCACACCCCGACAACGATTACGTAGAGTAATTGGTTCCGAGGGCGTATCACACTCTGTAGCACGTAAGGACTTGAGGACGACATGACTTCGTACGGAACGCTCGGCGTGGCCGTCATCGGCACCGGCCGGATGGGCGCCGACCACGTACGCCGTATCCACGACGTGATCAGCGGCGCCCGGGTCGCGGCGGTCGTCGACATCGACACGGACCGGGTCAACTACCTCGCCGCCGGCATCGAGGGGTGCACCCCGTACACCGACCCGGCCGCCGCCATGGACGACCCCGGGGTGGACGCCGTACTGATCGCCTCCCCCGGCCCCGCCCACGAGGCGGCGCTGCTGGACGCGTTCGCCCGCGATCTGCCCGTCCTGTGCGAGAAGCCGCTGACACCGGACCCGGCCTCCGCGCTGCGCGTCCTGGAGGCCGAGCAGAAGCTGGGCCACCGCCGCGTCCAGGTCGGCTTCATGCGCCGCTACGACGCCGACTACCTCACCCTCAAGTCCCTTCTTGACAAGGGCACTTACGGTCGCCCGCTGATGCTGCACAACAAGCACCGCAACGCCGACACACCCCCCGGCTTCACCAACGCCATGATGATCCACGACTCGGTGGTGCACGAGATCGATGTGACCCGCTGGCTCCTGGACGAGGAGATCGCCGCGGTCCGCGTGCTGCGCCCGGCCCCCACCGGCAACGCTCCCGACGGGCTCAGCGACCCGCAGCTGATCCTCTTCGAGACCGCGGCAGGACAGGTCGTCGACACCGAACTCTTCGTCAACTGCGGCTTCGGCTACCAGGTCAGCTGCGAGGCGGTCTGCGAGGGCGGCACCGCCCGGATCGGCGACGATCGCGGCGTGTTCGTCAATACGACCGGCCACTGGGGCGGCGCCATCACCCCCGGCTTCATCGAGCGCTTCGAGGAGGCGTACGACCGGCAGGTGCAGCGCTGGGTGGACGCCACCCGGCGCGGCGAGGTCGAGGGCCCCAGCTGCTGGGACGGCTATGCGGCGGCCGCGGTCTGCGAGGCGGGCGTCCTCGCCCAGGCCACCGGCGAGCGCGTCACCGTTGACCTGATCGAGCGGCCCGCGCTGTACGAGCGGTGACGGGCACGGAGAACCGATGACCGCTCCGACCAGCCGGGCGGCGCCCATCGACGCGCCCGAGAACGCCCCGGCCCGCCACACCTCCGCACGCAACGCCAAGCGCTTCATCATCGGCATCGCCGCCATCGCCGCGCTCGGCGGCGCCCTCTTCGGCTACGACACCGGCGTGGTCTCCGGCGCCCTCCCCTTCATGGAGAGCCACTTCGGCCTCACCTCCCTGGGCGAGGGCATCATCACCAGCGCGCTGCTGATCGGCGCGGCCTTCGGCTCGCTGGCCGGCGGCCGGATGTCCGACACGCTGGGGCGGCGCAACTCCTTGCTGTGGGCGGGCGCGGTGTTCATCGGCGGCGCACTGGCCGTCGCCCTCGCGCCCACCGTCCCGTTCATGGCCGTGGCACGCTTCGTCCTAGGCCTCGCCGTCGGCAGCGCCTCCGTCATCACCCCGCTGTATCTGTCGGAGATCGCGCCACCGCACATCCGCGGCCGGCTGGTCTCCTTCAACTCCCTGATGATCGTCAGCGGTCAGCTGCTGGCGTACCTCATCAACGCCGTCCTGGCGCAGTGGGAGGCCTGGCGCTGGATGCTGGGCCTCGCCGCGCTGCCCGCCGTGGCCCTGTTCACCGGCCTGTTCTTCCTGCCCGACACCCCACGCTGGTACATCAGCAAGGGGCGACCGGACGAGGCGGCCCAGGTGCTGCGCCGGACGCTGCCCGCCGAGGACGTCGCCGCCGAACTGGCCCGTATCGACCACGCCCGCGGCCTGGAGGCCGACGCGCGGCGCGGCGCCTGGCGGGAACTGCGCACCCCCTGGGTGCGCCGGCTGCTGCTGGTCGGCATGGGTCTTGCGATCGTCCAGCAGATCACCGGCGTCAACGCGGTCATCTACTTCGCGCCCAAGATCCTCTCCACCACGGGCCTGGGCACCGACGCCGCGATCACCGCCACCATCGCCGTCGGCGTCATCTCCGTCCTCGCCACCGCGATCGGGATGTCGCTGATCGACCGGGTTGGCCGACGGCCGATGCTGATCACCGGTCTGTCCGGCATGACGGTCTCCCTCACCCTGCTCGGCGCGGCTTTCCGCCTGCCGCACTCCACCGCCGTCAGTTACCTCGTGCTCGGCCTGATGGTGCTCTACCTGGCCTTCATGCAGGCCACACTCAACACCGGCGTCTGGCTGCTGCTCGCCGAGATGTTCCCGCTCAAGGTCCGCGGACTGGCCATGGGCGCCGCGGTGTTCGTGATGTGGCTGGTCAACTTCGGTGTCGCGCTGACCTTCCCGGTGCTGCTCGACGCGGTCGGCGCCGGTGTCGCCTTCTGGCTGTTCGGGGCGATGTGCGTGCTGTCGCTGCTCTTCTGCAAGCGGTACGCGCCGGAGACGAAGGGGCTGGCCTTGGAGGACCTGGAGGACGAGCTGCGCAAGGCGGACGAGCGGCGTGAGGCAGACGAGTTGCGCGGGGCGGCGACGTCCGCCTGAACCGGCGTCGGGTGCAACCGCCGCCGGTCGTGCACGCGTCAGAATGGGTGGAATCACATCCAACGGGGGAAACGGTGGAATTCGTGAATGCCAACACAGCCAGTCGTGACATGACGGTCAGTCGCACGGGAGCCGGCCGTGCTCGTGCCAGCAGGCGGGCGGCCGTCCTGGCCGCGACCGTGGGACTGCTGACCGGCGGTCTGCTCGCCGCTCCTGCGGCCCAGGCGACCCAGGCCCAGGAACCGCAGCTCGACACCCATGCCGCGTGCACGTACTACGACGGTGACAAGCTCACGGTCTACGGGCAGCACGGTGCCCGCGTCTCGCAGGTGCAGTGCCTGCTGGCGAACCGTCACTACCTCGGCTGGAGCAGCGTCACCGGCAACTTCGGTGACAAGACTCTGGCCGCGGTGAAGAAGTTCCAGTCCCGTCATCATCTGACCGCCGACGGCAAGGTGGGCAAGAAGACCTGGCACGCGCTCTACTACGCCTGATCTGCATCGCTTGATCTGCATCGCTTGATCCGCATCACCGCATCACCTCAACTGCACCACCGCACCGCCCATGTGGCGGGTCGGCCCCCTGGCTGGGGACCGGCCCGCCACATGTCTGTCACAGCCGTCCTGCCGTCGTCACGGCTGTCACCATTACCCGGATCTTCCGTCACAACCGATCAACAGCCCCTCCCCGCCGGTCACTGCGTGCCGTTGTCCGGGCACAGGGTGGTCAGCACGCCGTGCGCGGCCCCCTGCTGGCTTCCCCTGGCCGACCCTGCGCACGGCGCTCAGGAGGTGCTCAGAGATGACCGACCGGAGGCTCTGGTCGTACAAGGAGATCGCCGCACACATCCGGGTACAGCCGGACACCGTGCGCTCGTACCGCAAGCACGGGCACCTGCCGGAACCGGATCTGGTGGAGAGCGGCAGACCGTACTGGTTCGCCGACACCGTCAGAGCGTGGGTGGCGCGCAGGCCGGGCCATCGCGGCCGGCGTGAGGCGGTGGACCAAGCCGATGGCTGAACCTGTGGGCTGAGCCACTCCCCGCCAGATCCGATCCTGCTCGGATCCGGCCCCCGGGTCCGGTCCCCCCGAATCCCTTGATCGTAGGCCCCACGCCCGTCCGGTGTGGGGCCTACCGTTCCTCCGGGCTGAACAGCAGTGAGCCCGATCAACCGCACGCCCCGAACGGTCTTGGGCGCACTGGTCCCCGGCGTACTCAGCCCCGGGGCGGCGACACGCATCCTGTGCGTGGTCCGGTCCCGGGAGGCCAGTTCCCTACGCGACCTGGCCAATTGGGCACGGCCAGTGGCGACGGGGAGGCCCCGGACCATCTCTCTGGTGGAGCGGGGGCCCCGCACGCTGGCGCCGTTCCCGGCGTCCCACATCGCACAGACACGCTAACCCGGCCCGCTCAGGGCAACACAAGCCCACGAGCAGGCCATCACACGATCGAGCTAAATCGACGCTGTGCTCCCCGGCCCGGCACCGCCGTCGCGGTGCTGCAGAACGGCGTCGGCCTGGAGGAGCGGGTCGCCCCCTACGTCCCCGAGGGCACCGCGATCCTGCCCACCGTCGTCTATATCTCCGCCGAGCGCACCGCGCCCGGCCGGATCCTGCATCATGTCGCCAGCGAACTGCATGTCCCCGAGGGCCCGTTGGCCGAGCGGTTCGCGTCCCTGCTGGCCGACAGCGAACTGCGGGTGCGGCCCGTCGCCGACTTCGCCACCGTCTCCTGGCGCAAACTCTTCACCAATCTCGCGGCCAACCCTCCCCCATTGCCTGAACGGCATGGGAGGTGCCCCCATCCGCCCTCCTCCAGCAGCGGATCGGGGTTTTCGCCGACCCCGAGGTGGCCTCGCTGGCCCGCGATCTGCTCCGTGAGGCCGCCGTCGTCGCGCGCGCCGAGGGCGCGGACATCGGCGAGCGGGATGTCGAAGGGACGCTGGAGATCTATGCCGCGGCCCCACCCGACGGCGGCTCCTCGATGCTCTACGACCGCCTCGCGGGCCGCCCGTTGGAGCATGAGCACATCACCGGCGCGGTGGTCAGGGCCGGCGAACGGCACGGTATCGACACGCCGTTGAACGGGATGCTGCTGACTCTGCTGCGTGCGATCGACCGCGACCTGCGGGACGGCTCCTCCTAAGCGGGCCGGGGCGGCTCCTCCTGGGCAGGCCGGGGCGGGGCCGTCGAACCCCTGACCTCCAGTTCCGGGGCGACGAGTTGGTGGCCGCTTGGCGCCTCCGGGCGCTCCATCCGGTCCAGCAGGCAGCGCGCCGCGCGGCGGCCTACCTCATGGCTGGCGTTGTTCACCGAGTTCAGCCAGAGGTGCCGGATGCGGGAGAGGTAGGTGTTGTCGTAGCCGACGAGGGAGAGATCGGCGGGGACGGCCAGGCCCAGCTCCTCGGCGGCGGACAGCGCGCCGATGCAGGAGATGTCGTTGAACGCGAAGACCGCGGTGGGGCGTTCGGCGCCGCGGGCCGGGTTGAGCAGCCGGACGGCGGCGCGGTAGCCGCCCTCCTCGGTGGCGTCGCCGGGCTCCACGACGGCGCTCGCCGCCAGCCCATGGGCGCGCATGGCCGCCTCGAAGCCGCGCCGGCGCAGCTCGCCCACCAGGCCCTGTCCGGCGATATGGGCGATCCGGCGGTGGCCGAGGCCGATGAGGTGCTCGGTGGCGAGCCGGGCGCCGCGCTCGTCGTCGTTGGCGACGATGTCGGCCCGCGGCAGCCGGGGTTCGTGGTTGCCGGCGATGACGGTCGGCAGCCGCTCGGCGACCTCGGCAAGGCCCGCGGTGTCCGGCAGGGTGCCGACGACGACGATGCCGTCGACCCGCAGTTCCTGGAACGTGCGGGCGAAGTCCTGCCCGGCCCGCCGGTCGAGCCGCCCGTCGGCCATCAGCATCCGCAGACCGTGCGCGTGCAGCAGTGAATTCAGGCCGTCGAGGACCTCGACGAACCAGGGGTTGCGCATGTCGTTGAGGAGCACACCGACGGTGTGCGTACGGCGCGCGACGAGGCTGCGGGCCGCGGCGTTCGGCCGGTAGCCGAGCTCTTCGATCGCCTCCAGCACGGCCTGCCGCTTGGCGTCGCTGACCCGCGGCGAGCCTTGCAGCACCAGCGACACCAGCGATTTGGAGACGCCCGCGCGCTCGGCGACGCCACGGATCGTCGGGGGCCGCCCGACACCCGGCCGTTGCGCGCCCGACCGCCCATCGGGCCGCTCACCGGGCTGCCGTCCATTGGACCGTTCCATGAACGGAAATCCTTCCATCGGAGCAGGTCGGCGTCAATGCAGGGGCTGCGCCGGGGCAGCACTCGGGGCAACCGCCCTGCAGAAGGGTTGACATACGGACATTCAGACATGCAGGGTGCCCGGGACGGCACCGTTGGACCGTTCCAATTTCGTCGGCGCAATACCGCCCCTCCACGCCTTCTCTCCCGCCCCTCCTCTCCTGTCCCCCTCTGCCGTCCCCCTTCTCCCCTTACCCCTGGAAAGGATCCGAGGCATGAAGATCGGTCTGATCGGCACCGGGCGCATCGGCGCGTTCCACGCCGAGACCCTCCAGAACGTCCCCGGCGTCTCGGACATCGTCGTCGCGGATATGGACGCCGCGCGCGCCGCGTCGCTCGCGGGCACCCTCGGCGTACGGGCCGCCGCCGGCATCGAGGAGATGTACGCGGACGGCCTGGACGGCGTGGTGATCACCGCGGCCACCAGCGCCCACGCGACTCTGATCCACCAGGCCCTGGACGCCGGGGTCCCGGTGTTCTGCGAGAAGCCGGTCGCACTGGACGTCGCGGGCACCATCGGTGTCGTGGAGCGCGCGCAGGCCGGAACCGTACCCGTACAGATCGGCTTCCAGCGGCGCTTCGACGCCGGGTACCGCGCCGCCCGCGAGGCGCTGCACTCCGGCGAACTGGGCTGGCTGCACACCCTGCGCGCCTGCACCAGCGACCAGACGCCGCCACCGGCCGGGTATATCCCGACCTCCGGCGGGCTGTTCCGGGACTGCAGCATCCATGACTTCGACATCCTGCGCTGGCTCACGGGCCGCGAGGTGGTCTCGGTCTACGCACAGGGCGCCAACCGCGGTGCGTCGTTCTTCACCGAAGGGGGCGACGTCGACACCTGCGCGGCGCTGCTGCGCTTCGACGACGACTCGCTGGCCACCGTCACCGCGACCCGCTACAACGGCGCGGGCCACGACGTCCGGCTGGAGGTCTGCGGCTCCGAGGGCGCCCGCATCGTCGGCCTCGACGACCGCGCGCCGCTGCCGTCGGCGGAGCCCGAGCTGTCGTGGCACCGGTCGGCCGCCCCGTATGCCACGTTCATGGAGCGCTTCCATGACGCGTACGTCACCGAGCTGGGCGTCTTCGCCGAGGTCGCCGCGGGCCGTGCGCCGAGCCCCTGTTCGCCCGCCGAGGCGCTGGAGGCGCTGTACATCGCCGAGGCCTGCGAACGCTCGCGGCGGACCGGACTGCCGGTCGCCGTCGCCGACGTCCGGGCCACCGGCGGCCGCGCCACGAGCGGCCCCGGGTCCGGCAACGGCCCCAGCTCCGGTGACGGCGGTGCGGCCACGGGCGCGTGACCGGCCTCGGCCTCATACCGCTGGGCACGCTGGTGCTCGCCGCGCTGCTGGTGGGGGTCTCCAAGACCGCCATCAGCGGTGTCGGCGCGCTGAGCGTTGCCCTGTTCGCCGCCGTACTGCCCGCCAAGGAATCCACCGGTGCCCTGCTGCCGCTGCTCCTCGTCGGGGACGTACTGGCTGTCGGCGCGTACCGTCGGCACGCCGACTGGCCCGCGCTCCTGCGGCTGTTGCCGTCGGTCGCGGCCGGCATCCTGCTCGGCGTCGCCTTCGTCGCCGAGACCGGCGACACCGTCATCCGGCGCACGATCGGGGCGCTGCTGCTGGCGATCGTGCTGCATCATCTGTGGCAACGGGCGCGTAACCGCCGGCCGTCGGACGCGGACTCCGGAACGGACGAGGTGACCGGCCGTCAACGCCACGTCCGAGCTCTGCTCTTCGGTCTCGTCGCAGGTTTCGCCACCATGGTCGCCAATGCCGGTGGCCCGGCGATGTCGCTCTACCTCCTCTCCTCGGGCTTCACCATGCTCGGCTTCCTGGGCACCGGGGCGTGGTTCTTCCTCATCCTCAATGTCGTCAAGCTGCCGTTCAGCATCGCGCTGGGGCTGATCACAGCCGGCGCACTCGCCCTGGACGCGGTGCTCGCACTCGCCGTACTCGTCGGCGCGGTCATCGGCCGCGCCTGCGTGCACCGCATCAACCAGTCCCTCTTCGAGCGCCTGGTGCTCCTCTTCACCGCGCTCTCCAGTCTCAACCTCCTGCGCTGAGACCAGCGGACGACCGGGACGCGGCGGCCAGATCCACCCGCCATTCGTTGGACCGCATCAAGTTCCCCTTGGGGTACTCGAATTGGCACTCCCCCACGAGACCGAACCCCGCCCTACGACAGACCGCGTTCGACGCGGTATGCGCCACCGAGGGAAACGCATACAGGGAGCCGTGCCGCCCCTCGGCCCTGGCCGCCGCTATGACCTCCCGCACCGCCGCCATCGCTACGCCCCGGCCCTGGAACTCGGGCAGCACACCCCACCCCGTCTCGTACACCTTCTCCCCCTGCCAGGTCCGCTCCCAGAACCCGATCGACCCGGCCACGTCCCCTTCCGGCCCGTCCTCCGGCAGCAGCACTATGCGGAACATCCGCCCCGGGCCGTTGAGTTCGAGATATCTCCGGTGCCGCGCGAGCACCTGTTCCTCGGTCTCCGGGCCGCCGACATGCTCGGTCATCTCCGGTACGTTGGTCCTGCGCAGCAATGCGAGATCGGCCGCCGTCCACGGCTCGATCCGCACCCGCGGCGCGGCTGTCCGATGCCTCATATGAACACGGTAGGGGCAGCCACTGACAATCACGCCGCGGCTGCCGAAGAGGCCTGGTGAGCGCCCTCCGCCCCGCTCCCTTCCGCGCCCCCTCCCCTTCTCCGTTACTGGTCCCGCCGCTCTCGCTCTCGCCGCTTTCGCCGGGCGGTACGCGCACCGAGCGGCGGCGCGCCACCCACTGGATCGCACTGCCCACCGCGGCGACCACGCAGGAGACGCCGATGCCGATGCCGGCGGCGTAGAGCGGGTCGCCCGCGGCGGCGCTGCCGATATAGCCGAGGCCGACCGAGTACGTCGCCCACAGGACCTCGGCGACGCCGGCGCCGATCGCGTAGTTGCGCAGCGGGTAGCCCAGGACTCCGGACGCAAGCGCGCCGGCGATCCGTCCGCTGGGCAGGAACCGTACGGCGATCACGAACGGCACGCCGTAGCGCTGGATGCGCTGTGAGGTCCACTCCAGAAGTGCCCGGCGGCGGGGCCTGCGCTGCATCCAGGACCGTACGGGTCCGCCGAACCGGCGCGCCACGAGGTACATCAGGAGATCGCCCAGAAACGCGCTGCCGGAGACGACCAGCAGGATCAGGGGGAGGAAGGCGTCCCCCTGGGAGGCGAGCACGCCCGCGGTGACGAGCAGGCCGGAATTGGGCACCAGCGGCGGCAGGGTGGTGAGCGCCAGCAGGCCGTAGAAGGCGAGTGCGTCCATCTGGCCGCCTCCTCGGATCCGCCCCGAGCCCGTACTCCCCAGGCTGACGCGCGGAGGGGCGCACGGCAACGCGTGCAATCCCGGACTCCCGGGCGCGGCACGGCGTGCCTGTATTGGATTGATACCCCCTAGGGGTATAGAGTCAGGGACGCAGGGAGGCGCCGGCCACCACCGGAACCGGGCACGCCACTTCGCACCACAGCAACACGGCACACTTTCCGCACAGCACACGGAACACCACGACACGCGTCGCCACTCCGGCGCACCGCCTCATCGGTACGTCGGCACACGGGCACACCGGCACCACAAGGAGAGATCCCCATGACCGAGAACGGCTCCTGCTGCACCCCCGAAGGCTCCTGCCACTCCGGCGGCGGCACCGACGTCCAGGTCGGCGAGGTGACCGCCACGTACCAGGTCACCGGCATGACCTGCGGGCACTGCGAGAAGGCCGTGTCGTCCGAGATCTCGGAGATCGCCGGCGTCAGCTCGGTACAGGCGGTCGCGGCCACCGGCCTGGTGACCGTCACGTCCGGGGCCCCGCTCGACGACGAGGCCGTGCGCGCCGCCATCGACGAGGCGGGCTACGAGCTGGTGGGCCAGGCCTGACCCCGGCCACCCGGTTCCGCCCCGCACACAGGCGCAGGTCGAGCTCGCCACCGGCGGGAGGGCCTGCGCCTCGCGAGCGGCCATCTGGTCACAAACAGCCTGCGGCTCCGAAAATTCACATTGCCGCCACAACTGACACAACACCCATACGCCAGGGCCTCGATCTCCAGATCGCGGCCCTTGACCGCATTCGCCCTCATATGGCAAGAGACTTAGATCACACTCATCGGAACGTAACCATTGAGGGGGGTCGTGAGTCTAACCGGGCAGTGCAAGCACCCCGGCGGGGCTTGCACTGCACCAGCCGTGCTGATCTTGGGGGATCAGGCCGGCTACGCGTGGCCGGGGCGACGCGCCCGGGGAGCTTTGAGCGGCCCTCCCGAATGTGCGCGTCCCGGCAGATCGCGGTGCGACCCAAGAACGCCCGGACGGATCCCGTGGGGGGAATCCGACCCGGGACATGGGAAGCGCCCCGCACTCTGGACCCGTGGGGGGATCCGGAGGCGGGGCGCTTTCTCTTGTCCGCTTCGTTGACGGACTCACCGTCTCTCGCCGGCGCGCCCTGTCTCGTCGGGGCGCCGGCCTCTTCCGTCAGGGCGTCCGGCGGTCTGCCGTCAACGCTGTTCCGTCGGAACGAAGTCGCGTCAGCGCTGTTCCACCGGGACGAAGTCGCGCTCGACGACGCCGGTGTAGATCTGCCGCGGGCGGCCGATGCGGGAGCCGGGCTCCGTGATCATCTCGTGCCACTGGGCGATCCAGCCGGGGAGCCGGCCGAGCGCGAAGAGCACAGTGAACATCTCGGTCGGGAAGCCCATGGCCCGGTAGATCAGGCCGGTGTAAAAGTCGACGTTCGGGTAGAGCTTGCGCGAGACGAAGTAGTCGTCGGACAGCGCGTGCTCCTCCAGCTTGAGGGCGATGTCCAGCAGCTCGTCGGACTTGCCGAGCGCCGAGAGGACGTCGTGCGCCGCCGCCTTGATGATCTTCGCCCGGGGGTCGAAGTTCTTGTAGACGCGGTGCCCGAAGCCCATGAGCTTCACGCCGTCTTCCTTGTTCTTCACCTTGCGGATGAAGGAGTCGACGTCGCCGCCGTCGCGCTGGATGCCTTCCAGCATCTCCAGCACGGACTGGTTGGCGCCACCGTGCAGGGGGCCCCACAGGGCGTTGATGCCGGCCGAGATCGAGGCGAAGAGGTTCGCCTGCGAGGAACCGACCAGGCGCACGGTGGAGGTCGAGCAGTTCTGCTCGTGGTCCGCGTGCAGGATCAGCAGCTTGTCCAGGGCGCTGACCACGACCGGGTCCAGCTCGTACTCGGCGGCGGGCACGGAGAACGTCATCCGCAGGAAGTTCTCGACGTACCCGAGGTCGTTGCGCGGGTAGACGACCGGGTGGCCGACCGACTTCTTGTACGCGTATGCCGCGATCGTCGGGAGCTTGGCCAGCAGCCGGACCATGGAGATATGGCGCTGCTGCTCGTCGAACGGGTTGTGGCTGTCCTGGTAGAACGTCGACAGCGCGCTGACGACCGACGACAGCATCGCCATCGGGTGGGCGTCCCGGGGGAAGCCGTCGTAGAAGCGCTTGACGTCCTCGTGGAGCAGGGTGTGGTAGGTGATGTCCTGCTTGAAATTCGCCAGTTCGTCGACGGTGGGGAGCTCACCGTTGATCAGGAGGTACGCGGTCTCGACGAACGTGCTGCGCTCTGCGAGCTGCTCGATCGGGTAGCCGCGGTAACGAAGAATCCCCTGTTCACCATCGAGATAGGTGATCGCGGATTTATATGCCGCGGTGTTGCCGTAACCGGAATCCAGGGTCACCAGACCGGTCTGGGCGCGCAGCTTCGAGATATCGAAGCCCTTGTCGCCGACGGTGCTGCCGACGATCGGGTAGCTGTATTCGCCGTCCCCGTAACGCAGTACTACAGAGTTGTCGCTCACGTCATCCCTCACCGACGTTGTGCCTCTTCTTCGAGGTGCCCTGACTGCCTACACCTTCCCCCATTTGGACCTTGGATGTGCACTCGGGGTCGGCCATAGGGCCCTATCGCGGCACTCAGTGCCGCCTGAGTGCCCATCCTGCTCCCCTTCGCCCCGATTGGGAAAGAGGCGGCACATCACAACGCGCCGCCGAGTCGGTGATCCAGCGCTGTGCACCGCCGACCGGCGGATACGGTGCGCACGGCCTGTCCCAGGGCCTTCCGGGAGCCGACCAGCACCACCAAACGTTTTGCCCGGGTAACGGCGGTATACAACAGATTGCGCTGCAGCATCATCCAGGCACCGGTGGTGACCGGAATCACCACCGCTGGATACTCACTACCCTGCGAGCGATGGATCGTCACGGCGTAGGCGTGGGCGAGTTCGTCCAGTTCGTCGAAGTCGTAGGGGACCTCCTCGTCCTCATCGGTGAGCACCGTCAGCCGCTGTTCGTCGGCGTCCAGCGCGGTCACGACGCCGACCGTGCCATTGAAGACGCCGTTGCGGCCCTTGTCGTAGTTGTTTCTGATCTGGGTGACTTTGTCACCCACACGGAAGACCCGGCCGCCGAAGCGGCGCTCCGGCAGGTCGGGGCGGGCCGGGGTGACGGCCTGCTGGAGCAGGCCGTTCAGGGCGCCTGCGCCGGCCGGGCCGCGGTGCATCGGGGCGAGCACCTGGACGTCCCGGCGCGGGTCGAGGCCGAACTTCGCCGGGATCCGGCGGGCCGCCACATCGACCGTCAGCCGCCCGGCCTCCTCGCTGTCCTCCTCGGCGAACAGGAAGAAGTCCCGCAGACCGGTCGTCAGGGGCGGCACGCCGGAATTGATGCGGTGGGCGTTGGTGACCACTCCGGACTCCTGGGCCTGCCGGAAGATCCGGGTCAGCCGGACGGCCGGCACCGGCCCGGACTCCGCCAGCAGATCGCGCAGCACCTCGCCCGCGCCGACCGAAGGCAGCTGGTCGACATCCCCGACGAGCAGCAGATGCGCACCGGGCGGCACGGCCTTGACCAGCTTGTTGGCGAGCAGCAGATCCAGCATCGACGCCTCGTCGACCACCACCAGATCGGCGTCCAGCGGCCGGTCGGCGTCGTACGCGGCGTCGCCACCGGGCTTGAGCTCCAGGAGGCGGTGGACGGTGGAGGCATCCGCTCCGGTGAGCTCCGAAAGCCGCTTGGCCGCCCGGCCGGTGGGCGCCGCGAGCACCACCTTGGCCTTCTTGGCGCGGGCCAGCTCAACTACGGAACGGACCGTGAAGGACTTGCCGCAGCCGGGCCCTCCGGTGAGCACCGCCACCTTCCGGGTCAGCGCCAGCCGCACCGCCGCCTGCTGCTCCGGTGCCAGCTCGGCGCCCGTACGCCGCGCGAGCCATGCCAGGGCCTTGTCCCAGGCCACGTCCCGGAACGCCGGCATCCGGTCCTCGTCCGTACGCAGCAGGCGGGTCAGCCGGCCGGCCAGGGAGATCTCGGCGCGGTGGAACGGCACCAGATAGACCGCGGTGACCGGCACGCCGTCCGCGCCGGCCGGCAGCTGCTCGCGGACCACCCCCTCGGGGTCCGCGGCCAGCTCCGCGAGACAGTCGATGACCAGGCCGGTGTCCACCTGGAGCAACTTCACCGCGTCCGCGATCAGTTGCTCCTCGGGGAGGTAGCAGTGGCCCTGGTCGGTGGACTGCGACAGGGCGTACTGCAGGCCCGCCTTGACGCGGTCCGGGCTGTCATGCGGGATGCCGACGGACTGGGCGATGCGGTCGGCGGTCAGGAAGCCGATGCCCCACACGTCCGAGGCGAGGCGGTAGGGCTGGTTGCGGACTACGGAGATGGAGGCGTCGCCGTACTTCTTGTAGATCCGTACGGCGATGGAGGTCGAGACGCCGACGCCCTGGAGGAAGACCATGACCTCCTTGATGGCCTTCTGCTCCTCCCATGCCGCGCCGATCATCTTCGTCCGCTTCGGGCCGAGGCCGGGGACCTCGATGAGGCGCTTCGGTTCGTTCTCGATGACGTCGAGGGTGTCGGTGCCGAAGTGCTCGGTGATGCGGTCGGCGATGCGTGGGCCGATGCCCTTGATCAGGCCGGAGCCGAGATAGCGGCGGATGCCCTGGATCGTGGCGGGCAGGACGGTCGTGTAGTTCTCGACGGTGAACTGTCTGCCGTACTGCGGGTGGGAACCCCAGCGGCCCTCCAAGCGCAGCGACTCTCCCGGCTGCGCGCCGAGCAACGCGCCGACGACGGTGAGGAGATCGCCCGAGCCCCGGCCGGTGTCGACGCGGGCGACCGTGTAACCGCTCTCCTCATTGGCGTAGGTGATCCGCTCCAGGACCCCTTCCACCACGGCTGCGTTGACCATGACCCCGACGGTACCGTCGGGGTCTGACAATGCGCCGAAGACCTGCGCTCGGGGCTGGCGCCCGGAGCGTCATCGAGGGGCCCGCCCGATGGCCGGGCCCCTCGAATCCCCCTCCACGCCGGCCCCCGGATCCCCCCGGACCGTCCCCCTACGAGGCCGACGCCTGCTATGACTGCCGTGGACCGGCAACGGTTGCACCCATCCGCTGAGTTATTTCCCGGTCACCGGCTGTACGGAGCATCGGTGGTACGGGGCCGGGCGCACGGACGTCCGCGGGCGCGGCCGCTTCACCCCACGTGCGCCGTGAACCGGTCCACGACCTCGGCCAGTACCTCCGCCCCGTCCCGCGCCCACAACGCCGGGTTGAAGATCTCCACCTCGACCGGCCCCCGGTAGCCGGTCGCGTCGACCCGTTCCCGGAACCACCGCAGATCGACCGCCCCGTCGCCCAGCTGCCCGCGCCCCAGGAGGACGCCCTCGGGCAGCGGGGTGATCCAGTCGGCGAGCTGGAAGGCGGCGATCCGCGATCCGGCGCCCCTTTCGGGGCCTTGAGCGGCGCCCCCCGCGCGGGCGATCTGCGCGCCGATCGTGTCGTCCCACCACAGGTGGTAGGTGTCCACGACCACCCCCACCTGCTCGGCGGGGAACCGCTCGGCGAGGTCGAGCGCCTGGGCGAGCGTGGAGACCACGCACCGGTCCGCCGCGTACATCGGGTGCAGCGGTTCGATCGCCAGCCGTACGCCCCGCTCCGCGGCGTACGGCCCCAACACGCCCAGCGCGTCCGCGATCCGCTCCCGGGCGCCGCGCAGATCACGGCTGCCGGTCGGCAGCCCGCCGGAGACCAGGACGAGGGTGTCCGTCCCGAGGACGGCGGCCTCGTCGATGGCGGCCCGGTTGTCGTCCAGGGCGGCCGCCCGGTCGGCCGGGTCCGCGGCGGTGAAGAACCCGCCGCGGCAGAGGCTGGTGACGCTCAGCCCCGCATCCCGTACGAGCCGGGCGGCCGCGGCCACCCCGTAGTGCTGCACCGGCGCGCGCCACAGGCCCACGCCCCGCACGCCCGC
This sequence comes from Streptomyces sp. NPDC050636, assembly GCF_040654775.1. NCBI lineage: Bacteria > Bacillati > Actinomycetota > Actinomycetes > Kitasatosporales > Streptomycetaceae > Streptomyces > Streptomyces sp. NPDC050636. The sequence goes on along the minus strand of NZ_JBFAIP010000003.1, from coordinate 130,961 downwards.
CCGCGCGCAACCGTCCACCAGCTCCGGGAGCGACCACTGTCTGATGGTTTCCTGATTGAGGCTCAGACGGGTGAGAACAGTGGGGCAGCCGTTGCTCATGTGCCCTCCACCCCGTAGACCGCGAGGAGCTTGCGCATCCGGGCGGCGGCGAGCTCAGGGTCCGGGAACAGGCCGAGCCCGTCGGCCAGTTCGTGAGCGCGCCGCAGATGCGGCAGCGAGCGGGCCGACTGCAGGCCGCCGACCATGCTGAAGTGCGACTGGTGCCCGGCGAGCCAGGCCAGCAGCACAACGCCGGTCTTGTAGTAGCGGGTGGGCGTTCGGAAGAGGTGCCGGGAGAGCGCGACGGTCGGATCGACGATGGCCCTGAAGCCCGCGGCATCCCCGGTGTCGAGGAGGCGTACGGCCTCCGCGGCCAGTGGTGCCAGCGGGTCGAAGACGCCCAGCAGAGCGTGGCTGAAGCCTTGGTCGTCACCCGCGATCAGCTCGGGGTAGTGGAAGTCGTCGCCCGTGTAGCAGCGCACGGTGTCCGGCAGCCGGCGGCGCAGCGCCACCTCCCGGCCGGCGTCCAGGAGGGAGACCTTGACGCCGTCCACCTTGCCGGGATTCTCGGCGATGATCCGCAGAAACGTGTCCGTGGCGGCGTCGAGGTCCGCGCTGCCCCAGTAGCCCGCCAGCGCCGGGTCGAACATCGGGCCGAGCCAGTGCAGGACGACCGGTCGGGCGGTCTGGCGCAGCAGGTGGGCGTAGAGCTCCAGATAGTCGTCCGGGCCGGTGGCGGCCGCGGCGAGCTGCCGCGACGCCATCAGGATCGGCCGGCCGCCGACGTCCTCGACGAACCCGAGCTGCTCCTCGTAGGCGCACCGCACATCCCCCAACGATGCTCCTGTAGAAGGGAGTTGATCGGTACCGACGCCGCAGGCAAGCAGGCCGTCGACGGCGCGTGCCTCGGCGGCGGAGCGGCGGATCAGTTCGGCGGCCGCCGGCCAGTCCAGGCCCATTCCGCGCTGCGCGGTGTCCATCGCCTCGGCCACCCCCAGGCCGTGCGACCACAGGTGGTGACGGAAGGCGAGGGTGGCATCCCAGTCGAGAGCGGCCGGGCCGTCCGGGGTGGTGTCGGAGAGCGGGTCGGCGACGACATGGGCGGCGGCGAAGACGGTACGGGAGCGCAGCGGGCGGCGCGCGGGCGAGGTCGCGTTCACCGGGGCGGTCACCGGTTCAGCTCCGGTACGTCCAGGCGGCGTCCCTCTTGGGATGACCGCAGGCCCAGTTCGGCGAGCTGGACGCCGCGGGCGCCGGCCGCCAGGTCCCAGCTCCAGGGCTCATCGCGGACGACATGGCGCAGGAACAGCTCCCACTGCGCCTTGAACCCGTTGTCGAACTCGGCGTTGTCGGGGACTTCCTGCCACTGGTCGCGGAAGGGCTCGGTCGCCGGGATGTCCGGGTTCCAGACCGGTTTGGGGGTGCCGGCGCGGTGCTGGACCCGGCAGCCGCGCAGCCCGGCGACGGCCGAGCCCTCGGTGCCGTCCACCTGGAACTCCACCAGCTCGTCACGGTGCACCCGTACCGCCCAGGAGGAGTTGATCTGCGCGACGATGCCGCCCGCCAGCTCGAAGATGCCGTACGCGGCGTCGTCTGCGGTGGCGTCGTACGGCGTGCCCGACTCGTCCCAGCGGCGCGGGATGTGCGTGGTGATGTGCGCCTGGACGGTTCTGACCGGCCCGAACAGCTCGTGCAGCAGATACTCCCAGTGCGGGAACATGTCGGCCGCGATGCCACCGCCGTCCTCGGCGCGGTAGTTCCAGGAGGGGCGCTGCGCACGCTGCCAGTCGCCTTCGAAGACCCAGTAGCCGAACTCGCCCCGTACGGACAGGATGCGGCCGAAGAAGCCGCCCTCGACGAGGCGGCGGAGCTTGCGCAGCCCCGGCAGGAAGAGCTTGTCCTGGACGACGCCGTGCTTGACGCCCGCGTCCTGGGCCAGCCGGGCCAGCTTCAGCGCGCCTTCCAGGTCGCTGGCCGTGGGCTTCTCCACGTACAGATGCTTGCCGGCCGCAATCGCTTTCTGCACGGCCTCCTCTCGGGCGGCGGTGACCTGGGCGTCGAAGTAGATGTCGATGCCGTCGTCGGCCAGTACGGCGTCCAGGTCGGTGCTCCAGCGCTCCAGGCCGTGCCGTTCGGCCAGCGCCCGCAGTTTGCGCTCCGAGCGGCCGACGAGCACCGGTTCCGGCCAGATCAACGTCCCGTCGCCCAGGTCGAGGCCGCCCTGTTCACGCAGGGCGAGGATGGAGCGGACCAGATGCTGGCGGTACCCCATGCGTCCGGTCACACCGTTCATGGCGATGCGTACGGTCGTGCGCGTCACGGCCGGGCCCCTCTCGCTCACAGCGGGATGTGGAATCGTCGTGCAGTAAGCGCTTTCTACCGCGAGGGACGCTAGCCTGCGCGGCAAGACACGGACAAGAGGCGGGACATGGGGAGCGCGTGGCGCATGAGGGTTACGGGGAGCACGCGATGGCGGCGGTGACGCTGGCGGATGTGGCGGCGCGGGCCCGGGTGTCGACGGCGACCGTCTCCCGCGTACTGAGCGGCAACTACCCGGTCGCCGAGAGCACCCGCGGCCGGGTGCTGCGGGCCGTGGAGGAGCTGGAGTATGTCGTCAACGGCCAGGCGAGCGCGCTGGCCGCCGCCAGTTCCGACCTCGTGGGCATCCTGGTCAACGACATCGCCGACCCGTTCTTCGGGATCATCGCCGGCGCCGTGCAGTCGGAGCTGAGCGGCACGGCCGGTCCCGGCGGCGAGAAGTTGGCCGTGGTCTGCAATACGGGCGGCGCCCCCGAGCGCGAACTGACCTATCTCACCCTCCTCCAGCGGCAGCGGGCGGCCGCGGTCGTACTGACCGGCAGCGCTTCGGAGGGCGCGGAGCACGCGCGGGCACTGGCCGCCAAACTGGCGCGGCTGGCCGGTGCGGGCACCAGGGTGGTGCTCTGCGGCCGGCCGGCGCAGGACTCCCCCGCACCGGAGCCGGACGACCCCACTCGCCTCACCACCCTCGCGTTCGACAACCAGGGTGGCGCGGAGCGGCTGACCGCCTACCTCATCGGGCTCGGCCACCGCCGTATCGGCTGCGTCGCGGGACCGCCCGGACGCACCACTACGGGCGAACGCCTGGCGGGCCATCGTGCCGCACTCGCCGCGCACGGCATCGAAGACGCCCCGCGGCGCACCGTGCACGGCGCCTACGACCGCGCCTCCGGTTACGACGCGACCGTTGAACTCCTGCGTCGGGACACGGACTTGACCGCGATCGTGGCGGCCAACGACACCGCCGCGCTGGGGGCGTGTGCGGCACTGCGCGACCGGGGGCTGCGCATCCCCGAGGACGTGTCCGTCGCCGGTTTCGACGATCTGCCGTTCAGCGCGGACGCGGCGCCCGCGCTGACGACCGTGCGGCTGCCGCTCCAGGAGGCCGGGGCGCGCGCCGGGCGGCTGGCGATGGGCCGCGAGGAACGGCCGCCGGGCGGGCTGGCGACATTTCACTCGGAATTGCTGGTGCGCGGATCCACCTCGATCCCGTACTCTTGACTCAGTCAAGGATGATGGGGGTCGACGATGACAACCGAGACGACATCCGACACAACAGCCGGGACAACGGCCGGGGCGGCAGCTGAGACGCCCGCCCGGACGGCGGCCGAGCCCCCGTCCGACGTTCGCGAGCTGCGCAGATTCAACCGCTTCTACACGAACCTCATCGGCGCGCTCGACTACGGACGGCATCTCTACACCCCCTTCACCCTCACCGAAGCCCGGGTGCTCTACGAGGTCGCCCATCAAGAGCGGGTGGACGCCGCCGACCTGCGCGCTTCGCTGTCGCTCGACGCCGGCTATCTGAGCCGGCTGCTCGGCAAGTTCGAGGACCGCGAGCTGATCACGCGCGGCAGATCGGAGCGGGATTCCCGTCGGCAGCGCATCACCCTGACCAAGGGCGGCCGGGAAGCGGCAAGCCTGTTGGAGGAGCGCTCGCAGGACGCCGCGGGCTCGCTGCTGGAGCCGCTTCCGGCGGCCGACCGGGCCCGTCTGGTGGCGTCCATGCGGACGATCCGCACCCTGCTCGACGCGGACGCGCCGGCCCCCGAGCCTCCTGTCCCTGAATCCACGGCGGCACCCGAGGTCAGCCTGCGTACCAGCAGACCCGGGGACCTCGGCTGGATGGTGGAGCGGAACGCCGCGCTCTACGCCGCCGAGTACGGCTTCGATCTCAGCTACGAGGCACTGGTGGCCCGGATCGTCGCCGAGTACGCCGAAGCCTTCGACCCGGCACGGGACCGCACCTGGATAGCGGAGCTCGGCGGCGAGCGGGTGGGCGCGGTGATGTGCGTACGGGATGCCCGCCCCGGGACCGCACGGCTGCGGCTGCTGCTCGTGGAGCCCGGCGCCCGGGGGCACGGCGTGGGCCGCCGGCTCGTCGGGACCTGTGTCGAGTTCGCCCGCGGGGCCGGATACGCCGAGCTGGTGCTGTGGACGAACTCCGTGCTCGCCGCCGCCCGGAGGATCTATGAGCGCGCCGGATTCGAGCTGGTCGGCGAGTCGGCGCACCATAGCTTCGGGCAGGACCTGGTCGGCCAGGACTGGCGTCTGGCCCTGTGACGACCGGGACCGGCTCGGACGGCATGAGCGACGGCATGGGAAGTGACATGGGGAGCAGCATGGGTGACACCAACGGCGCGATGCGGTTCGCGTTCTCCACCCTCGGGGTGCCCGGCATGCCCGTGGCGGACGTTCTCCGGCTGGCCACCCGCGCCGGATATCAGGGGGTCGAGCTGCGCGCCCATCCGGAGGAGCCCGTGCACCCGCTGATCGGGATGCGCGAACGGACCGCCGTACGCGGGCAGTTCGCGGACGCCGGTGTAGAGATCCTGGCCGTCGCCGGATACACCCAGGTCGCGGCCGCCCAGGATGCGGCCGGCGAAGAGGAGCTGGCGCAGGAGCTGAGCGAGCTGGTGTGGCTCGCCGCCGATCTGGGGGCGCCGTTCGTGCGGGTCTTCCCCGGTGGCGGTGACCGCCCGGCGGCCGAGGCCGAGGCGGATGCCGCCCGCCGGCTCGGCGCGGTGGCCCCGCTCGCCGCCGACCGGGGCGTCCGGGTCCTGCTGGAGACCCATGACTCGCACCGTACGGGCGCGGCCGCCGCCCGCATCCTGGGCCTCGTGGGCCACCGCAACATCGGCGCGCTCTGGGACGTACTGCACAGCTGGCTCGGCGGCGAGGAGCCCGCCGACACATACGCCGCGCTCGCCCCGTATCTGGGCTATGTCCAGGTCAAGGACGTCGTCTCGGCCGAGGACACCACTCCCCTGCCGCTCGGCGCCGGCACCCTGCCGCTCGCGGACGCCGTGGCCACGCTCGGCCGCGGGCCCGGCGGCCACGGCGGCCCCGGTGGCCCGGACGGCGCAGTCGACCAGGGGCCAGGCGGCTGGCTCTGCTGGGAGTACGAAAAGCGCTGGTACCCCCAAGCGGCCGAGCTGCCCGCTCTCCTGACCGCGGGCCGCGAGCACCTCCAAGGCCTCCTCGACGCGCCGGTCCCTGTGCGGCCACCGGCGCCGCCCGCCCGGTAAGCCCTGCCCCATGACACCTGACCAGCCCCCGACGACCTGCCCCTGACGCCCTGCCCCGTCCCCGCTGATCTCGCTGATCTTGCTGACGCCCCATCACACATCGCCGCCCGCCCCGCAATACCTGGGCGCCACCTCCGGCCCAGTCATTGACCGGCAATAGTTTTCCGGCTATCCGTGTCTCCTTGGAAGTTTCCTTCAATTCGCCGAGGAAGCCCTCCGGAAGGAGCGCACATGCACTCCAGACGTACCGTCCTGACCACCGCGGCCGCCGTGGCCGCCGCCTGTGCCGCGGGCGCCGCACCCGCGCAGGCCGACGGGCCCGCCATCGGACGCCAGCTGCCCTCTCCCACCCCCGCCACCCTGGCCCGGCTGCGCGGCCTCATCTCCCGTATGTCTCCGGAGGAAAAGGTCGGCCAGCTCTTCGTGATGCGGGTCTACGGGCATTCCGCGACCGACCCGGACCCGGCCGATGTCGCGGCGAACCAGAAGGAGATCGGGGTCGCCAATGCCGCCGAGCTGATCGCCAAGTACCACGTCGGCGGCATCATCTACTTCGGCTGGACGCACAACACCCGTGATCCGCACCAGATCGCCGATCTCTCCAACGGCATCCAGCAGGCCGCGGCCGCTCAGCGCGTCCCCGTCCCCCTGCTCCTCTCCACGGACCAGGAACACGGCATCGTGGCCCGTATCGGCGCGCCCGCCACGCTCTTCCCCGGGGCGATGGCGCTCGGCGCGTCCGGCTCCCGGGTCGACGCCCGTACGGCGGCCCGGATCGCCGGCGAGGAGCTGTACGCGATGGGCATCCGGCAGGACTACGCACCGGACGCGGACGTCAACGTCAACCCGGCCAACCCGGTCATCGGCGTACGTTCCTTCGGCGCCGACCCGCAGGCCGTGGCCCGTATGGTCGCCGCCGAGGTGAAGGGCTATCAGCGCGCCGGGGTCGCGGCCTGCGCCAAGCACTTCCCCGGACACGGCGACACCGACACCGACAGCCATGTCGGGCTGCCGTACATACACCACACCGCCCAGGAGTGGGAGCGGCTGGACGCGCCGCCCTTCAAGGCCGCGATCGCCGCCGGCATCGACTCGATCATGACGGCGCATATCGTCGTCCCCGCCTTCGACACGAGCGAGGACCCGGCCACCCTCTCCCGGCCGATCCTCACCGGCATCCTGCGCAAACGCCTCGGATACGACGGTGTGGTGGTGACGGATTCGCTCGGCATGGAGGGCGTACGGGTGAAGTACGGCGACGCCCGGGTGCCGGTCCTCGCCCTGAAGGCGGGCGTCGACCAGCTGCTCAACCCGCCGGATCTCGCCCTGGCGCACGGCGCCGTCCTCAAAGCGCTCAAGGACGGCGAGCTGACCTGGCCCGATCTCGACAGGAAGCTGCTGCGCATCCTGCTGCTGAAGGAGCGGCGCGGCCTGTTCACGAATCCGTACACGACGCACCAGGCGGTGGACCGGGTCGTCGGCACCCGCCGGCATCTCGCCACCGCGGACCGGATCGCGGACCACACCACCACCCTGTTGCGCAACGACGGCGGAGTGCTGCCGCTGTCCCGCCGCCGGGAGCGCCAGGTGCTGGTGGTCGGCGTCGATGCGGCCGCGCCGTCCGGCACCGGCGGGCCGCCCACCACGGTCCTGGCGAACACCCTCACCGACCTCGGCTTCACGGCTGCTGCGCTGTCCACCGGCCTGATGCCGACGCAGGCGCAGATCGACCAGGCCGTGGCGGCGCTGGGGCAGCGGGACGCCGCGGTGGTCGCCACGTACAACGTGACCGCGGATTCGCCCCAGCGGAAGCTGGTCGGCGCGCTGGTCGCCACCGGGAAGCCGGTGGTGCAGCTGGCGGTCCGCAACCCGTACGACATCGCGCAGTTGGACGGCGTCAAGGCGGGTCTGGCGAGCTACTCCTGGACGGATGTGGAACTGCGGGCCGCGGCGCGGGTGATCGCCGGGCAGCGGAACCCCCAGGGCAAGCTGCCGGTCCCGGTGATGCGTGCCGACGCCCCGGCCACCACCCTCTACCCGATCGGCCACGGCCTGACGTACTGACGCCGGACACCCGCCGACCAACAGGGCGCGCTCCCCCACCCGGAGGGAGCGCGCCCTTGTCTCTGCTCGCTGTCTTCGTTACGGCGTATTCCTCAAGGAGCTCTCCTCAAGGAGCTCTCCTTGAAGAGTTCTCCTTGAAGAGTTCTCCTCAAGGCCGGAGCATCGGCATCCGCCGGGTCTCCTGCTTGTCCAGCTTCTTGTCGTACGGGAGGTGCGGGGCGACCTCGCTGTCCCCGGGGGCCTTGACGCCGGCCCAGTCGAGGAGTTCGGCGGTGGCCTTGGTGCGGTCGACGTCCTTCAGCTTGGCGATGTTCGCGCCGTGGTTGCCGCCGGGCACCGTGAACACATACGAATCCCGGGCGCCCGAGCCGAGCTTGAAGTGCTCCGAACTCCACGGGTCGTACTGGCCGTTGACGAACATCATCCGGTTCGCATGGTGACGCACCCAGCCGTCGACGTCGGGCATCGCGCTCTTGTCGAAGGTCATCGGTATGTCCTTCGGCACGAACGACCGGGAGTTGTTGATCCCCGGGTACTTCAGCAGATCCGCCACGTTCGGGTACTTGTAGCCGGGCTCACCGAGCTGGGTGCCCGCCTGGTAGTAGTACGGCGTGTACGGCTCCATTCCCTGGTCGGTGTAGCTGGCGAAGCCGCCGACCTCGTCCATCCACTTCCACAGGTCGTCCGTGGAAACGGTCGACTTGGGCACCTTCGCGCAGGCGGTCTCGGCCGGCTGGTACTGCCAGAACCCGAACACCAGGTCCGTGACCATGACTTCATAGGCCCGGTCGGCGTTGCCGACGGTCTTGAAGGTCTTCTTTTCCTTGTCCGCCCACTTCTGGAAGCGGTCGACCATCTCCTCGCGGCGCAGCAGCGCCTCCCGCTCGATGGCGGCGAGGTCGGTGCGGCACTGGGCGGTCCCGACGGTCCGGAAGAACCGGTCGTACGCCGAGTCCTCGTCGTTCTTCACGTCGTTGGGTGCGACGTAGGCGACGGTGCCGTTCATGTCGTGCGGGAAGAAGCGGCGGTAGTACGTCGCGGTCATCCCGCCCTTGCTGCCGCCGGTGGCGATCCAGTTCTTGCTGTAGATGCCGTGCAGTGCCTTGAAAATACGGTGCTGGTCCTTCGCCGCCTGCTCGATGTCCAGCTTTTTCCAGTCGGCGGGCGTGGGCCGCGACGGGGTGAAGTAGCGGTATTCGAGGGAGACTTGATTACCGTCGATAATTTTCGTCGGTTCGCTGCGGGTCGCGGTGGTGTTGACGTTGTAGCCGGAGGTGAAGAACACCGTCGGACGGACCACCGACTTGTGCAGCACGGTCAGCCGCTGCTGGAATTTCCCTTTCTCGGGGTGCCGGTGGTCAATCGGCTGGGTGTAGTTCAGGACGAAATAGCGGTAGCCGTCGACCGGCTTCTCTTCAATGAGACTCATCCCCGGAATGGCGAGGATCCGGTCTTTGATGTCCTTGGTCTTCGGCTCGGCGGCGGTGGCCGCCCCTGCCGCGGCGCTGCCGGCTCCTACCGTGCCTATGAGCACGGTGAGCGACAGCAGCCATCTGATGGCTTTGCGCATGCACCCTCCCCTTGGGATAGCAAAGGTCGGGCTGAACTTATCGGCGACTCCGGGGTACCACCAGCCCCCTGAGGCGGACGGGGGTACCCCCCTTCAGGGGGGGTACCACGCCGGTCTCCCAGTGTCGGGCCTCAGGCCACCAGCGACTCCGCCTCGCCGGTGAAGGTGCGCCACAGCTCCGCGTAACGGCCGTCGCGGGCGAGGAGCTGGGCGTGTGTGCCGTCCTCGACGACCCTGCCGTGGTCCATGACCACAACGCGGTCCGCGCGGGCCGCGGTGGTCAGGCGGTGGGCGACGACGAGGGTCGTACGGCGGCCGACGAGGCGGTCGGTGGCCTGGTTGACGACGGCCTCGGTGGCGAGGTCCAGGGCGGCGGTGGCCTCGTCCAGCAGCAGCACGTCCGGGTCGACGAGTTCGGCGCGGGCCAGGGCGAGCAGCTGGCGCTGGCCCGCGGAGAGGTTGCGGCCGCGTTCGGCGACCTCGTGGAGGTAGCCGCCGTCCAGGGTGGCGATCATGGCGTGCGCGCCGACGGACCGGGCGGCGGCCTCCACCTCGGCGTCGGTGGCGTCCGGGCGGCCGTAGGCGATGGCGTCGCGGACCGTGCCGGCGAAGAGGTAGGACTCCTGGGGGACCACGCCGAGGCGGCGGCGGTAGTCGGTCACGTCCAGTTCGCGCAGGTCGGTGCCGTCGACACGGACGGCACCCGAGGACGGGTCGTAGTACCGGGCGACCAGCTTGACGAGGGTGGACTTGCCGGCGCCGGTCTCCCCGACGAAGGCCACGGTCTGGCCTGCGGGGATGGTGAGGTCTATGCCGGCCAGGGCCTGTTCGGCCTGGTCGTCGTGCCTGCCGTAGTGGAAGTGCACCTTGTCGAAGGTGATGTCGCCGCGCAGTGCGGGCACTTCGCGCGGCTGCTCGGCGGGCGGGGTGGTGGTCGGCTCGCGCAGCAGCTCCTGGATGCGGCCCAGCGAGACGGAGGCCTGCTGGTAGCCGTCGAAGACCTGGGAGAGCTGCTGAACGGGCGCGAAGAACAGGTCGATGTAGAGCAGGTAGGCGACCAGCGCGCCGGCGGTGAGGGTGTTCGAACCGACCCGGCCGGCGCCGACTATCAGGACCAGCGCCGCCGCGACGGACGACAGCAGCTGGACGAACGGGAAGTAGACGGATATCAGGAACTGGCCGCGGACCCGGGCCCGGCGGTAGGCGTCGCTGCGGGCCGCGAACCGCTCCATGCCGCGCCCCTCGCGCCGGAACGCCTGGATGATCCGCAGGCCGGACACGCTCTCCTGGAGGTCGCCGTTGACGACGCTGATCCGCTCGCGGGCCAGCTCGTACGCCTTCACGCTCTGCTTTCGGAAGAAGTACGTGCCGATGATCAGCGGCGGGAGGGTGGCGAAGACGACGAGGGCCAGCTGGATGTCGATGGCGAGCAGCGCGACGAGTATGCCGAAGAACGTCAGCACCGAGACGACGGCGGTGACCAGGCCGGTCTGGAGGAAGGTGGACAGCGCGTCCACGTCCGTCGTCATCCGGGTCATGATCTTGCCGGTCAGCTCGCGCTCGTAGTAGTCGAGGCCGAGGCGCTGCAGCTGGGCGAAGATCTTGAGGCGGAGGGAGTAGAGGACCCGTTCGCCGGTCCGTCCGGTCATACGGTTGGCGCCGACCTGCGCGGCCCACTGGGCGAGGACGACGACCAGGGCGAGCGCGGCGGCCGTCCAGACGCCGGCCAGCACACCGCGGCGGACGCCCTCGTCGATGCCCTGCCGGATCAGGATCGGTACCAGCAGGGCGGCGATGGCGTCGACCGCGACCAGCGCGAGGGCGAAGGCCAGCGGCCCGCCGAAGCCGTGCAGCAGTCTGCGCAGGCCGTAGGAGCGCTCGGGGCGCACGGCCCGGTCCTCGTCGATGTCCGGTGTGTCGGTGGCCGGCGGCAGCGCGGCCACCTGGGCGAGCAGCTCGGGCGTCGGCGGCAGGCCGGCCATCGCGGCGGCCATTCCGGGACCGGCCGCAGCGGCGGCCGCGGGGACCGGACCGGCCGCGCCCGCCTCGGCGTCCTGCTCGCGGCGGACCCACAGCTCGGGGGTGATGGTGCCGGCCGGTTCGGTCCGGGCGGTCTCGCCATCGGGCCCGGCCGGCTCGGCGGCATCCGGTTCACGTTCCAGCAGGCCGGTCGCGGCGTACTCACCGCTGAAGGCGCCGGCCAGTGCGCCCGCCGGGTCGTGCTTGACGTCGCCCATCTCCTCCGGGTCCGTCAGCAGTCTGCGATAGAGCGCACAGCGGCCCTCCAGCTCCTCCTGGGTGCCGATGTCGACCAGCCGCCCGCCGTCGAGGACGGCGACCCGGTCGGCGAGCGCCAGGGTGGAGGCGCGATGCGCGATGAGCAGGGTGGTGCGGCCCGCCATGACGCCGCGCAGCGCCTCGTGGATCTCGTGCTCCACCCGGGCGTCGACCGCCGAGGTCGCATCGTCCAGGACCAGCAGACGGGGGTCGGTGAGGATGGCGCGGGCCAGGGCGACGCGCTGGCGCTGGCCGCCGGAGAGGGTGAGCCCCTGCTCGCCGACCTTGGTGTCATAGCCCTCGGGCAGCTCGGATATGAAGCCGTCGGCCTGGGCAGCGCGGGCCGCGGCGCGCACCTGCTCGTCGGTGGCGTCCGGGTGGCCGTAGGCGATGTTGTCGCGTACGGAGTCGGAGAACAGGAAGCTGCTCTCGGGGACCAGCCCGATGGCGGCACGCAGGGATTCCAGGGTCAGGTCGCGTACGTCGTGGCCGCCGACCAGGACGCGGCCGGCGGAGACGTCGTAGAAGCGGGGCAGCAGGAGGGAGACGGTGGACTTGCCGCTGCCGGAGGTGCCGACGACGGCGACGGTCTCGCCCGGCTCCATACGGAGCGAGAAGCCGTCGAGTACGGGACGGGCTCCGGAGCCGGAACCGGGACACTCGGAGGGGGCAGCGCCCCAGCCGCCCAGGACCGCTTCGTCGTCCCCGGCGTCCTCGGCGGCCCCTTCATCTTTGGTGTGCAGTGGTGCGTACGCGAAGGTCACCGCGTCGAATTCGACGGTGGCCGGGGCGTCGGCGGGCAACTCGTGCGCGTCCGGGCGCTCCTCGATCATCGGCTCGGTGTCGATCAGCTCGTAGACCCGCTCCACACCGGCGCGCGCCTGCTGGCCGACGGTCAGCATCATCGCCAGCATCCGGACCGGGCCGACGAGCTGCGCGAGATATGTGGAGAAGGCGACGAAGGTGCCGAGGGTGACCTGCCCCTGGGTGGCCATCCAGCCGCCGACGGCCAGCATCGCGACCTGGCCGAACGCCGGTACGGCCTGCAGGGCCGGGGTGTAGCGGGCGTTGAGGCGGACCGTGCGCAGCCGCCCGGCGAACAGCCGGCGGCTGACCTCGCGCAGCTTGCCGGTCTCCTGCTCCTCCTGCCCGAAGCCCTTGACGACCCGGACGCCGGACACCGCGCCGTCCACGACGCCGGCCACCGCGGCGGCCTGGCCCTGTGCGTACCAGGTGGCCGGGAAGAGGCGGGCGCGGCTGTGCTTGGCGATGAACCACAGGGCCGGGGCGACGGCCAGCGCGACGACAGTGAGCAGCGGCGAGAGGATCGCCATCACGACCAGGGAGATCACAAAGAGCAGAACGTTCCCGATCATCATCGGGATCATGAACAGCAGGCTCTGGATGAGCTGGAGGTCGCTGGTGGCACGGCCGACGACCTGGCCGGTGCTCAGCTCGTCCTGCCGCCGGCCGTCGAGCCGGGCGATCGAGCCGAACATCCTGGTCCGCAGATCGTGCTGGGCGTCCAGGGCGAGGCGGCCGCCGTAGAAACGGCGGATGTAGGTGAGGACGTAGACGGCGATCGCGGCGACGACCAGCAGGATGGCCCAGGGGGCCAGGGACCGTTCGTGCGTGACGATGACATCGTCGATGATCAGCTTCGGTACGAGCGGGACCAGCGCCATGATGGCCATCCCGGCGAGCGAGGCGCCCAGCGCCAGCAGCACATCCTTTTTGTACTGCCAGCAGTCGCGGCTCAGCCGCCGCGCCCAGCCCTGTTGTCCCGCATCCGTCCCCGCCACGCGCTGCCTCCCACACCTCGACCTTGACGCAAGGCACCAACGCCGACGCGGACGGATTTCATCCCGCTGCAACAATCCGGTCCGCGGCCGGGGCCGGAATCAGGGACTGCCCCTGGTGCGGCATCGGGGAAGACCAAGGGTCGTGTGCGGGGCATCCCTGATGGTTCGGAGCCGCGTGGAGGTCACGCTGAGTGACATGAAGCAACGGATTCGCCGCCGGGTCGCGGTGGCACTCGCAGGCGGCGCGGCCGCCGCCCTGATCACAGGGACGACCACGACCGCCGTGGCGTCCGCGCAGGCCTTCGGCGACCTGCGCGCCGCCCCGACGCGGGTGGAGGAAGCCCCCGCACCGAAGCTCGTCGGCAAGCGGCTGCGCCTCCCCGCGCCGTCCGGCCAGAGCAAAATATCGGCGACGGCCTTCTCCACCTTCCGCTCGTACGCCCGGCTGCCTGCGGGGAGCTGACGGGAGGCGCGCGACGGGAGCGGTACTGCCGCCCCAGCTGGAATCCGGCGCCACTGCGCCGCCAGGTCTGGAATGGTCACTTCATGCTCGGACCGGACACCGTCAACTCCGCGATACCGGGGCGCGTCTTCGACTCGGCGGGCCCGTGCACCGTGACCTGTACGTACCGCGCCGGCGTCCGGCCGTCGTAGCCCGTGCCGTACCAGTGCTTCCCGTCCTGCGAGACCTGCACGACGTAGGACTCCGGACGTGTCGCGTTCCAGTGCGGGGTGATCTGCCCGACCTGAGTGGTCCGGCCGAGGTCCACGGTGAGCGTGCCGGTGGCGGCGTCCGGCACCCAGGCGGTGGTGGTGTTGCCGTCGACCGCGGCGGCCGCGTACATGCCGGGTTCCTCGGAGGTGGCCGTGGCCGGCATGCAACGGGCGGCGTTGGCGGTCCGGGCGAGGTCCGGGCGGCGGGTCTTGAGGACGGCGGGCACGCCTCGGCTCACGACCTTCTCGCCCTCCGGCGAGTCGATCCGCATCGGGGCGCCGGCGGTCAGCCGCACGGTGGTCTGGTGCGCGCCGAGCTCGATGTCGTACGTCCGTCCCTGCCAGTGCAGTCCGCGCAGCGTGACGCCGTCGGAGAGCTGTGGCGGCAGCATCGGGTCGAGCCGCAACCGGTCCTCGCGGAGCCGCAGGCCCGTCAGCCCATGGGTGAAGGTCTGCAGGAAGCCGCCCTTGCCGGTGAGGAAGTCCTGCGCGGGCTTGCCGGCGAGCGGGTCGCCGGCGCCCGCCTTCACCCCGCGCGCCTCGGAGAACTGCGCGAACGGCCCGCGGACGAACGGCTTGATGGAGCGGAGCAGGTAGGTGTACGTCGAGCAGCCGGGTTCGCCGATGCCCGCGGCGTCGATGGCGTGCACCGAGTCCGTCATGGCGGGGCCGTCCGGGTCGGTGCGCGCCGCGTAGTAGTCCAGCGTGTCGGCCGCCTGCCGCTGCGACATCGGCCATTCCAGTGGGTACATCAGCAGCACGGTGTCCGCCTGCTTGATGGTGGTGCCCCGGTAGCCGGCGTACTGCTCGAAGACGCTGCGCTTCGCGTCGTAGGGGATGCGCAGCTTGTCGGCGATGGTCTTCCAGGAGGCCGGGGCCGACTCGCCGAGGAGGGCGGCGACGCGGGTGGCGTGCCGCAGCGCGGTGGCGGCACCGGCGTTGGTGAACACCGCGTCGTCGACGCCGTTGCTGTACTCGTCCGGCCCGGCGACGTTCTTGACGGAGTAGCTGCCGTCGGCGTTACGGGTGGCCCGCGAGGCCCAGAATTCGGCGATGCCCTTGAGGACCGGCCAGCCGCGGGACTTCAGCCAGCGGGTGTCCTTGGTGGCAAGGTAGTACTGCCAGGTGGCGAGGGAGATATCGCCCATGAGGTGGTTCTGGGTCCGGCAGTGCGGCGGGTCCCAGCTGTGGCACTCCTTCCACAGGTCGCCGTTGCTGCCGCTGGTCCAGGAGTAGAACAGCCCGTCGTAGCCGAGCTTCTTGGCGTTGGCGCGGGCGCCGGCCCGGGTCCTGTAGCGGTAGTCGGTCACCGACCTGGCGAGTTCGGGGTGGCTCGCGATCAACCCCGGGTACATCCAGGTCTCGGCGTCCCAGAAGATCTCGCCGGCATAGTTGTCGCTGGTCAGGCCGGTGGGGGCGATGCTGTTGGCGCTGCCGGCCCGGGTGCTGGACAGCAGCCCGTACTGCGCCGCGCGCACCCAGGACTGCAGCTCGCGCTGCCCCTTCACCACGATGTCGCTGCGCCACAGCCGCTGCCAGGCCGCCGTGTGCCGTGCGAACAGTGCGTCCCAGCCGCGGCTCGCGGCCCGGCGGGAGGCGGCGATCGCGGTGGCGCCCGGGGTGCGGGAGGTGAGCGCGGTGTCGACGCCGACGTACTTGGTCAGCTCGTACGAGCGACCGCTGCGGACCGGGAAGGTCACCTTCTGCCGATTGCTCAACTCTCCGGTGCGAGGGCCCTGTTGGGTGTGCCCGGCAAGGATCTGCCGACCGGGGCGCAGGGTGGAGGCGACGGCGCCGTCGGTCTGCGTACCATCCGTCCGGAACGCGACATCCATCGTGCGGCCGGTGCCCATGGCGCCGGCGGCGGAGCCGGTGGTAGTGCCGGGAGCCTGCGACATCCGGCGGGCGCCGCGCCCGTCGAGGATGTCGGTGACGGTCGCGGAGCCGCTCCAGTGGGGCGTCATCCGCAGCCGAACGGCGCCGGTGTGCGCGTCGTTGCGGTCGGCGAGGACGTCATAGACCAGATCGGTGGCGCGGCCGTCGGCAGCCGTCCAGGTCAGCGACGTACGGACGAATCCGCAGCGCAGGTGGAGCGTCTGGCGGTAGTGGGAGATCCGGCCGGGCGCGGTGGCGGAGGAGAAGGTCTCGGAGCGCGCGCCGCCGGTGGTGACATCGAGCGCGGTCCAGGTGGGGATCGCCGCGATGGCCTGCCGCCCCTCGACGTTCTTCGGCCCTTTGGCATACAGCCCGGAGACGAACGACCCGTCGTATTCCGAGGTCTTGAGCGGCCAGCCGGTCTCGCCGCCGGGAGCCGCGTATCCGGCGCCGTTGGGCGGCACCCGCTGGCCGAGATAGCCGTTGCCGACGAAGGCATGGTGGCTGTCCTCGGGGTCGATACGGGTGGCGGTCGCCGACCAGCCGTCGTCCCGGCTGCCATGGCCGCCGATACCGGCGCCGGGTCCCTTCGCGCACGTCCCCGGCGAGGTCTGCGGCGCCACGGCCCCATACGTCACCGACCGCGACACACCCCCCGACTCCGAAGCGGGCGCGAGCGTCGCGACGAGGGCTGCCACGGCCAGCGGGGCGACCAGCCTGCGCGAGCGACGTGCCGCCGGCCCCGTCGGGCGATCCGTGAGGCGATTCACTGGGTGATCCATCGAGTCCTCCGTGACGGCACCTTAAGACGACTCTCCCGCCCGCCGCACGGACTTGCCAGGGGAACTCGCCGCAGAGTCACGGCGGGCCGGCCCTCGCCCCGCTCGCCACATCACCCCGATTGGCCAATAGGGCCACACATACGGCACACTTTTAGACTGACTAGTCAGAACAAAGGAGGGGTGTTGTGGACACCACCCGCCAGGGGGCGGCGGTCAACGCCAGGGCAATCGGAGTCGAGGGCCCACGGGGATGGGCTTTCAGAGGTGTCGACATCTCCGCGGAACCGGGCTCACTGATCGCCCTACAGGGCCCCTCGGGCTCCGGCCGCACCTGCCTTCTGCTCTCGCTCACGGGCCGGATGCGGATCACCGAAGGCGAGGCGACGGTCGCCGGGTTCCCGCTGCCCAAGCGGATGGGGACGGTGCGCAGCCGTACCGCGATCGCTCACGTACCGGGCGTCGCCGACCTCGAACCGGCCCTCACGGCCGGTGAACACCTCCAGGAACAGGCCCTGTTGGGCCAGCGCCTCAATCGCTCGCTGAGCGGCTCCCTGCCGTGGAGCCGCCGCTACAAGGACGCCGCCCGCGCCCGGATCGACGCCGCGCTTGCGGCCGCCCAGTTGGACCCCGCCACGCTGCCCAAGGGCCTGCGGACTTCGGTCCGTGATCTGGAGCGCCTCGAAGCGCTGCGGCTGTCCATCGCGCTCGCGGTGATGCACAGCCCGCGGCTGCTGGCCGTCGACGACGTGGACCTCAAGCTGTCCGCGACCGAACGCGCCCTTGCCTGGCAGCTGCTGCGGGACCTCGCGCTGGCGGGCACCACCGTCGTTGCCGCGGGCAGCGATGCGCCGTCGGACGCCCTGATCGTCCGCACCGCCACTCCCGGCGCCCAGGACACCCCCGACTCCAGCGCCCAGGACACCACCGCCCCCGGCCCGAAGGGCCCGGCCGACACCAACGAGGAGGAAGCAGCGCATGCGTTCGCCGAGACTGGCCGCGCTTGAGCTCAGGCGTTTCGGCAGGGGAAAGCTCCCCCGACTGGGCCTGGTCGCCCTGATGCTGATCCCCCTGCTCTACGGAGCCCTGTACCTCTGCTCCTTCTGGGACCCCTACAGCCGCCTGGACAAGATCCCGGTGGCCCTCGTCAACGACGACCAGGGCGCCTCCGCCGACGGCAAGAAGATCGCCGCGGGCGACGAACTGGCCGAGAACGTCAAGGACAGCAAGACCTTCCACTGGGAGGAGGTGAGCGCCGCCGACGCCGCCAAGGGCGTGGAGAACGGCACGTACTACCTCTCCCTGACCGTGCCGAAGGACTTCAGCAAGCGGATCGCCTCCAGCTCCGGCGACGACCCGCAGACCGGCGCGCTCCAGGTCCGTACGAACGACGCCAACAACTACATCGTCGGCTCGATATCGAAGACCGTCTTCTCCGAGATCAGGGCGAAGACCTCGGCAACGTCGTCGCGGGCCATGCTCGACAAGATCTTTGTGTCGTTCTCCGATCTGCACGACAAGACGGCCGACGCGGCCGACGGGGCCGGGGAGATCGACAAGAACCTGGGGAAGGCCAAGCAGGGCTCCGGTGACCTCGCCGACGGCCTCGGCAAGCTCGGCAAGGGCTCCGGCGACGTCAGCAAGGGCGCGGGCGACGTCAGCAGGGGCGCGACGGAAGCCGTCATGAAGGCCAGGCAGCTCAGCCAGGGCGCGGGCAAGGTCGCCGACGGCACACAGCAGCTCGCCGAGAAGGTCCACGGCATCGCCAAGCAGGACCTCCCCTTCCTGAGGAAGCACGGGAAGGAGATCGGCGAGAAGGCGAAGGTCGTCGCCGACCTCACCGAGGCGCTCGACGACGACCTCGGCAAGCTGCCGGGCAACTCCGCCAAGGCAGCCACGCAGGCCCGCCAGAACGCCGACGACGCCAAGGCGCTGTACCAGGAGCGCTGCGACGGTCTCGTCTCCACCGACCCCGACTGCCCCAAGCTGAAGGGGATAGCGGAAGGCACCGCCGTGGCCGCCGATGCGGCGGAGAAGGTCAACGGCGTCGTCGCCGAGATGGACTTCCAGCATCTGCGCGGCAAGCTGCGCGACCTGCATGAGGGTGCTGTGCTGGCCGCCGAGAAGTTCCCGACCATCGCGAGCGACGCGGACACCGCGATCCGTCAGATCAACCAGCTCAACGCCGGTGCTCACAAGGTCGCCCAGGGCGCGAACCAGTTCGCCGACGGGATCGGCGCACTCGCCAATGGCGCCGGCAAGGTGGCCGACGGAGCCGGCCAGGTCCACAACGGCGTCGACGACGCCAAGGACGGCGCCGACAAACTCACCGGCGGCCTCTTCAAGCTCAAGGACGGCAGCAACCAGCTGGCCGACAAGCTGCACAGCGGCGTGGCCAAGATCCCCGACTACAACAAGAAGGATCGCGACACCCGCACCGAGGTGATGGCCGACCCGGTCGAGCTGGCCGCCAAGTCGATGCACAAGGCGCCCAACTACGGCACGGGGCTCGCGCCGTACTTCATACCGCTCTCCCTCTGGGTCGGCGCGATGGTCGCGTTCATGCTCTTCGCCCCGCTGGGCAAGCGCGCACTGGCCGCCGGCGCGCCCGGCTGGCGAATAGCACTCGGCTCCTGGCTGCCGGCCTTCGCGATCGGGGTGGCGCAGGTGCTCGCCCTGATGGCCGTCCTCCACTGGGGCCTCGGCCTGGAGATGGCCCGCTCGGCCGGCACGATCGGCTTCCTGCTGCTGGCCACCGCCTGCTTCACGGCTGTCATCCAGCTGCTGAGCGCATACTTCGGACCGGCCGGCAGGGTGCTCACCCTGGTCATCCTGATGCTTCAGCTGACCTCTGCGGGCGGCACCTACCCGGTGCAGACCAGCCCCGGCTTCTTCGCCGCCATCCACCCGTTCCTGCCGATGAGTTACGTCGTCGACGGTCTGCGCCGGCTCATCACGGGCGGCGACACGGCCATCGTCTGGCAGGGTTCGGCCGTCCTGGCGGCCTTCACCCTCGGCGCGCTGGCGCTCACCGCTCTCGCGGCGCGCGGCCGGCAGGTCGTACGGATGAAGGATCTGCATCCGGAGCTCAGCCTGTGAGCATCCGCTCCGGCCATGGGGGCGGTGCCGGCAACGGCACCGCCCCTGGGGCCCGTCTCTGCACCGTGGCCGAGCCCCGCCGCAGCACCACCACCGGCCCCCGGCGCGAGGCCACCCGGCGCAAGCTCTTCGAGGCCGCGGTCTCCCTCATCGCCGAACAGGGCTTCTCCGCCACCACCGTGGAAGAGATCGCCGATCGCGCCGGCGTCGCGAAGGGCACCGTCTACTACAACTTCACCAGCAAGAACGTGCTGTACGAGGAGCTTCTGCGGGACGGCATCGACCTGCTCGCCGACTCGCTGCGGCAGGCCGAGCAGACGACCGCGGCACAGGGCGGCAGCCGGGTCGACGCCCTGGACGCGATGATCCGGGCCGGCCTGGATTTCTGCGCCCGCTCCCCGGCCCTCACCCAGCTCTACGCCGCCGAACTCTGGCGCACCAACCGCACCTGGCGCGCCACCGTGAAGTCGGTACGCGGCCGGGCCCTCGCCGTCGTCGAATCGGTCCTGCGGGATGCCGTGGCCACCGGCGAGCTCACCGCGGAACTCGATATTCCGCTCACCGCCTCGGCCCTGTTCGGCATGGTCCTGGTGGCTGCCCTGGACTGGCAGTCCTTCCAGCCGCACCGCTCGGTCGAGGACGTCCATGCGTCGCTTTCGCGGCTGCTTCAGGGGCGAGTGAGCGGCGGCGCATAGCGGGAACGCACAGCGGCCGCGCGCCCGTAATGGTCACTTCGAGCCGAGCGCGACGAACGTGGGCCGGCGATGCCGGACTTCGAGAACGGCGCATCCGGTTCTCCGCCCGGCCCCGGAGCGTGAGGTGTTCGGGTCAGGGCGTCAGATGTGTCGGCGCGAACATCCGCAGTCGGGCCGGGAGTACGACGACGGACGGCCCGGGCGCGGCGAGCGCCGCCACCAGGTCCGTCCGAAGCCGCTCCGGGGCCGTACGGACCGCCGGCACTCCGAACGACTCGGCCAGCGCCACGAAATCCGGCCGGGTGAGCTCGGTGGCGGTGGCCTCGCCGAACGCGTCGGTCATGTATTCGCGCAGGATGCCGTAGCCGCCGTCGTCCACGATGAGCCAGGTGACCGGCAGGCCGTACTGCCGGGCGGTGGCCAGTTCGGCGATCGAGTACATCGCGCCACCGTCACCGGAGACGGCGAGCACCGGCCGGGTGGGGTCGGCGGCGGCCGCGCCGAGCGCCGCCGGAAAGCCGTAGCCCAGGCCGCCGGCGCCCTGCGCGGAGTGCAGCGCGTTGGTATGCCGCGCGTCGAAGGCGGACCAGGCCCAGTAGGCGAGGATCGTCATGTCCCAGCAGCTGACCGCGTCGTCGGGGAGCGCGTCGCGTACCGCTGCCAGGATCTGCCGCTCCAGGTCGAGCCCCTGTCCGTCCAGACGCTCCCGGACGCGCGCCAGGACGTCGGCAACGGCGGCTTCGGGAGCGGGGACGGACTGGGGAACGGGGACCGGGACGGAAACGGGGACGGACTCGGGAACGGGGAGCGACTCGGACGCCTTGCCGGGCTCGGAATCCCTGCCCTCCCCCATCTCCCCCAGCTCCCCCGGCTTCCCCACCTCTGCCACCAGCGCACCCAGCGCGAGGCGGGCGTCCGCGTGGATGCCCAGTGCGGCGTGGTTGGACTCCAGCTTGCCGAGGTCCGCCTCGATCTGTACGACGCGGCCGCGCGGCCGGAACGTGTGGTAGTTCGAGGAGAGTTCGCCGAGCCCGGAGCCGACGACCAGCAAGGTGTCCGCCTCCTCCAGGAAGGTTGTGGTGTGGCGGTCCTCCAGCCAGGACTGGAGGGAGAGCGGGTGCTCCCAGGGGAAGGCGCCCTTGCCGCCGAACGTCGTGGCCACCGGCGCCCGCAGCCGCTCCGCGAGCGCCAGCAGCTCCACCTCGGCCCCGGCCCGTACGACACCGCCGCCCGCCAGGATCACCGGCCGCCGGGCCCGGGTCAACCGGCGCGCCGCCTCCGCGATCAGCTCTGGGCGGGGCTCCAACTCCCGTGACGCGACGCGGAGTTCCGTCACATACGGCACATCGACCGGCGCCAGCAGCACATCCTGCGGAATCTCCAGCCACACCGGCCCGTGCGGCACGCTCAGCGCCGACTCCCAGGCCG
The DNA here is from genome assembly GCF_040654775.1 of Streptomyces sp. NPDC050636. NCBI lineage: Bacteria > Bacillati > Actinomycetota > Actinomycetes > Kitasatosporales > Streptomycetaceae > Streptomyces > Streptomyces sp. NPDC050636. Next base: position 109,052 of record NZ_JBFAIP010000003.1, on the reverse strand, counting down.
CGGCCACCGCGGACGGGATCTGGGAGGCCGTGCGCGCCGTGTGGACGGACTTGACCACGCCCCGGAACGAGGAGCTCTGGTCGGTGAGTTCATGCAGATAGCCGTGGCGTCCGCCGCCGATACCGGCCAGCGGCACCTGACTGCCGATGGCCAGTACGGCGGCCGAGCCGGCGGCCGCCTCCTGGAGCGCGGCCAGCGTCATCAGCGCACCGGGCCCGGTGGAGACCAGCAGCGGCGCCACTCCGTGCGTGGTCCTGGCGTAGGCGTCCGCGGCGAAGCCCGCGTTGTTCTCCACCCGCAGCCCTATGTAGCGCAGCGCGGAGCGGCGCAGCGCGTCGAAGACCCCGAGCGCGTGCTGCCCCGGCAGCCCGAAGACGGTGCTCGCGCCCAGTGCGGCCAGCGACTCGACGACGAGGTCACCGCCGTTGCGCGGGTGCTGCGTCGCGGTGGGGGCGGGGGTGGAGGTGGTGCTCATGGGTGCGATGTTGCCTTCCTGAGGGAGGTGGGCGAGGGGAGGGCGGAGGGGCGGCGTGCCGGATCGGGCCGTTCGGACGCGGCGCCCGTATCGGCCGTCAGACGCGCTGCGCGGTGGACTGGGCCACCGCCACCCCGGGCTCGCCCCGGTCCGGCTCGCCGGCCAGCCGTGCGCGCCAGGCGGCCAGCACCGACGCGTCCGTGGGCCTGGTGGCGAGGCTGACCACGACGTACGCCACGAGCGAGGCGATCAGCCCGTAATAGATCGGCTCGTTGGCGAGGACACCGAGCGAGAACATCAGGCCGATGACGGTCACTCCGCCCACCGCGACCGCGGCGAGCGCGCCCGCCCCCGTGCCGCGCTTCCACATCAGGCCGCCCAGGATCGGCACCAGCAGCCCGCCGACCAGCAGGTTGTAGGCGACGGTGAGCGCCGCGACGACATCGTTGAGGGTGATCGCGATGGCGATGACCGCGACACCCATCAGCAGGATGAACGCCCGGTTTCCGGTCACCTCGTCCCGACCGCCGTCATGGGCACCGTCTTGCGCACCGTCGCGACCGCCGCCATGGGCACCGTCATGACCGCCGTCATCGCCGCCCCGTCGGCCCGAGGGGCGCCATCGCCCCCAGATGTCGTTGTTGGCGACCGTCGCACACGCGATCAGCGCACCCGAGGACGTGGACATCACCGCGGACAGCGCCGCCGCCAGCACCAGCCCGCGCACCCCCATCGGCAGCGCGTCCTTGACGATCGTCGCGAAGGCGTCGTCCGGGCTGCCCAGGTGCGGGTAGAGCACCTTGGCCGCGGTACCGATGACGGCGCCTGCCAGTGCGTAGGCCAGACAGTACGTACCGGCCGCGGTGCCGCCGAGGCGCGCCACCTTGTCGCTGCGCGCGGTGAACACTCGCTGCCAGATGTCCTGCCCGATCAGCATTCCGAAGGAATAGATCAGTACGTAGGTGAAGACGGTCTGGCCTCCGATGCCCAGCGGCGCGAAGTAGTCGTCCGGCAGCTGTGCCCTCATCTCGGCGAAGCCGCCCGCCTTGATCACCGCGATGGGCAGCAGAAGCAGCAGCACCCCGATCGTCTTGACGACGAACTGGACCATGTCGGTGAGGGTGATCGACCACATGCCGCCGAGCGCCGAGTACGCCACGACGATCGCACCGCCGAGGATGATCGAGAGCGTACGGTCCATGCCGAAGAGCACATCGAAGATGGTCGCGTAGGCGATCGTCGAGGTCACGGCGAGCATCAGCGTGTACGCCCACATGACGACGCCGGATATGAGGCCGGCGGAGCCGCCGTAGCGCAGATCGAGCATCTCGGAGACGGTGTAGACCTTCAGCCGGGCGATCCGGCCCGCGAAGAAGACGCTCAGCGCCAGCAGCCCGAGGCCGATGGTGAAGACCATCCACGCGCCGGACAGCCCGTACTGGTAGCCGAGACCGACTCCGCCGATGGTGGACGCGCCACCGAGCACGATCGCGGCCATCGTTCCCGAGTACATCGCGGGGCCGAGGCGGCGCCCGGCGACCAGAAAGTCGCTCTTGGACTTGGCGCGCCGCATTCCCCACCAGCCCATGGCAAGCATTCCGGCCAGGTAGAGCACGATCACCGCATAGTCGACAGCCATGGGCCATCCCTTCCGGCTACGCCGAGGGGAGAGGGGGAGGGGAGACAGGAGATGGGGGAGGAGAAGGGGCGGGAGCGAGGGGTGTGACGTGGGGGGGAGAGACGGCGCTTGGCGAGCGGGGGTCTCCTCCAAGCGCCGCGTCTTGGGGGTTGACCCTAGGAGGCGGGAAGTCGACGCTGAAGTGTACGTTTCCTCCACTCGCCCGCCCTCGAAGTGGATGGTTCGCACATGCCGCACTCCATGCCGCACTCCATGCCGAACGCCACGCCACACGCCACGCCACACTCCATGGCACCGTCCACGCCGCCCGTCCCGCTGGCCGATCTCCTCGCCCGTACGGACCTGGGCCTGCGCCAGATCGCCGGCCCACGCGAGGGCATCGCCATCCACTGGGTGCACACCTCGGAGATGGCCGACCCGGTGCCGTACCTTCTCGGCGGCGAAATGCTGCTGACGGCCGGGGTGCATCTGGCGGAGGTGACCGGCACCCGGGCCGGCCGCACCGGGCCCGCCGACGACGACGCCGGCTCCGCCCTCGACGCCTATCTCGACGGTTACGCGGCCCGCACCGTCGCGGCCGGTGCCGCCGCCCTCGGCTTCGGGATCGCGCCGGTGCATGACGCCGTCCCCCGCGCCCTGGTGGAGGCTTGCGACCGGCATGGGCTGCCGCTCGTCGAGGTCCCTGCGGGCACCCCGTTCACCGCGGTGGAAAGCGCCGTGTGGCAGGCCGTGACGGAGGCCAGGCACCGCGAGCTGACCCGGCTCAGCGAGGCCCAGCGGGCGCTGGCGGCGGCCGCCGCCCGCCCCGACCCCGCGCCCGCCGTGCTGCGCGCGCTGGCCCGCCACGTACACGGCTGGACCGCCCTGCTCACCCCGGACGGCACGGAACACGGCTCGGCCGGCCCCCGTCCCACCGCCGCCTGCCGGACCGCGGCCGCCCACCTCGCCCAAGTTGTCGGCACCGGCGGCCCGTCCTCGGCCGCCGACACCCTCCCCGGTACGCACCTGACCGCGTACGCACTCACCGGGCGCGCCCCCGACCAAGCGCTCGCCCTGGTGGTCGCCGCGGACCCCCACGACCCGCCCGCACACACCATCGCGGGCGTCGCCGCCGTGCTCCTCTCGCTGATCAGCGGCCCGGCCACCGGCAGCGGTCCGGCCGAAGCCGGCCACTCCGCCGCCCTGGTCCGGCTGCTTCTCGGCGCGCGGCCCACCGATGTCGCACCGCTGCTCGGCCACCCTCGCTGGACGGTCGTCCATGCCGAGCCCCGCCGTGACACCACCGAATCCCCCACCACCCTGGCCGCCGCCCTGGGGGCCACTCTCATCGCCCGGCACGAGGACGCCGAGCCGACGTCCGGGCCGGATCGGACGCCCGGCCCGGACGCCCGCCTCATCCCCGGCCCGGACGTCACCGCGGCGCGGGCGACCGCCCCGGACACCCCAACTCCCGCCCTGTGCGCGCTGATCCCCGGCGATCGCGAGGTCACCGCGCACCCCGGCTGGACGCTCGGCGTCAGCGAACCCGTTCCGGTCGCGGAGCTGCCGGCCGCCGACCGGCACGCCGCCTCCGCCCTCCGCCGCGCGCTCGCCCGCCGTACCCCTCTCGTACGCCATCGCGCCCCTGGCCCCCGCGGCATCACTTCCCTCATCTCCCCCACCGATGCCGACCAGCACGCCCAGGCCCTGCTCGCCCCGCTGGCCGACTCCCCGCCCCTCCTCTCCACGCTCCACAACTGGCTCTCACTGCACGGAAATTGGGACCGCACCGCGACCACCCTCGGCATCCACCGCAACACCGTTCGCCAGCGCATCACCCGTATCGCCGGCCTCCTCGACACCGATCTGGACGACCCCGACGTCCGCATGGAGCTGTGGTTCGCCCTCCGCACGCTCGACCGCGGCGCGCCACAGGCATGACGTTCGGGGCGCGTCTCGGGGCTCATCACCGGCGCCCCATCGCCGGCCCCATCGCCATCCTCCGCCTCAACTACACCCATATTGCGATGATTTGATGGCCCGCCGGCCTGCATCGGTGACACCTCTGTGACAGTCGCGTCCTTGAGGCAACACGGGCGCCCGCGTCTAAACTTCGTAAAAGCCAGTCGGTACGTGACGAACTCTCGAACGGGGGAGGTTATGGCCGGGAACGGACTGCAAGCGGACATCCCGTCGCTGAAAGCCGGAGGCAAGGACTTCACCGGCGTCGGCCAGCGCTATCAATCCGCGGTGGACAAGCTGAAGAACGGGCTCACCGGCCTGGAGGGCCAGGACACTCCGCCGTGGGGCGATGACGACATCGGCGAGAAGTTCGGTGTGGTCTACGAGGGCCTGCGTGACGGCATGTACGAATCGATGGGGCATCTGGCCGCCAAGCTCCAGGAGATCGGCGGCGCCCTGAAGAGCATGGCCGACAACCACCAGGCCGACGAGGACTTCAACGACTCGCTGATGAAGCAGCATGTCGCCAACGCCGAGGCGGACAGCAAGATGATCAGCAGCCTCAAGTCGCCCCACACCGCCTGACGTACCACCGTCTGAAGCACCCACCGGTTGAACCACCCACTGCCTGACGCACCCACTGCCTGAGCACCCGACAGGCCCGAGGAACAGCGCAATCGCCTGTGGCCCCGAGTACGCGGCTGAGGCGCCCGGCTCCATCTGTTCGCGTTCACGCACCTGCCGTTCGCGTTCACGCACCTGCCGCGTTCGCGTTCACCCACACGCCCGCAAGCACGCCAGGGGCGAGGGGGCCACCCGTCCCCTCCCCCGCTTCATCGTCGCTTCGCTGTCCTACGGGGGATTGCCGCCATGTCGCTCATGCTTCCGGACTGGCTCGAATGGGTCCTTGAGATGCTCGGCTACGACTGGCCGACGGGCGACGAGGACAAGATGATGGAGTCCGCCAACCAGTGGCGGGAATTCGCCGCGGCCGTCGAGCAGTTGCAATCGGAGGGTGTGACCGCGGCGGGCAATGTCCTGTCGGCGAACTCCGGCGACAGCATCGACGGATTCAACAAGACCTGGGAGAAGTTCTCGGGCAACGGCTCGGGCTACTTCGACGATGCCCGTACCGCCGCCGAGATGATCGCCGTCGCGATGGACCTGGGCGCCGGGATCATCATCGGGATGAAAGTCGCGGTGATCGCCCAGTTGGCGATCCTTGCGGCAGAGATCATCGCAGCGCAGGCGGCGGCTCCGTTCACGCTGGGACTCTCCGAAATCGGCGCGGCGGCCGCCACACAGGCCACCCGCCTGTTCGTGCGCCGCATCCTGAAGGAGGCGCGCGAGGCGCTGGTCGAGGCGATCATGGAGACGCTCAAGGAGCCGGCCGTCTCCGCGCTGGAGGCGATGATCTCCGACGCCATCGCGCAGGGCATGAACATGAACTTCGGGGCCCAGCAGGGCTTCGACGTCGGCCGCAGCGTCAAGACCGGCGCGGAAGCGGGTGTGGAGGCGGCCAAGAACTCCGGCCAGACCTTCGCCGAGTCGCTCCGTGACGGCGCCGGCGGCAGGGCGGGCGCCCACGCCCGGGGCGGCCTGGATCACGCCGCCGGACGCGGCGGAGACGGCGGAGACGGCGGGGGCGGGAGCAGCGACAGCACGGGAAGCGGCTCGGGGGCCGGGAGTGGCTCGGGGACCGGTTCCGGGGGTGATTCCGGGGGTGGCTCCAGCAGCGGGTCGGGAAGTGGGTCGGGAAGTGGCTCCGCTGGGAGCAGCGGCTCCGGCAGCGGCTCCGGCGGTTCCGGCAGCACCAGTGACGGCGGTGGGGGCAGCGGGAGCGGTACGGGCTCCGGCGCCGGGAGCAGCGGCGGGGGTAGTGGCGCGGGCAGTGGCGCGGGCTCCAACTCACCCCGTCCGAACGGTGATTCGGGCACTGACGCCGGGGGCGGAGCCACTCCCTCCGCCACCCCCGACGGCGGTTCGACGTCCAACGGGCCGGGTGGCTCGTCCGCCGGACCCGACGGATCCGCCCAGGGCCCGGACGGCAACCGCAGCGTTCCGCAGGCTTCGCCGCTGCCGCCCCCGGACCAGCGCACCGCCTTCGACGAGGGCTACACAGGGGGCAACGACCACAACCCGTACGGGACATCCACCACCCCTGACTCCGGCGGCACCCCCGACTCAGGGCGTACTCCTGACTCCGGACGTACCCCCGACTCAGGTGTTACCCCCGACTCCGGACGCACTCCTGACTCCGGCAGCACTCCTGGCACCGGGGCCAGCCCCGACACGGGCGCCACACCGGACGCCTCCCGCCCGGGGCCCGATTCGGCGAGCACCCAGCCGACCCCGGACAACACCCCGAACAACACCCCGGACTCGGCTCGTCCCGCCCCGGACTCCATCAGCACCCAGCCGGCACCCGGCCCCTCCACGCACCCGGACGCGTCCCCGACACCCGACTCCGGCCCAGCCCCTGACCGCTCCTCCTCCCCGACGCCGGACCAGTCCGCTCCGAGTCAGTCCAACTCGCCTTCCCCGGAAGGTCCTTCGCGCCCGGACGGGGCCCAGTCGCCGCAGCCGTCGGCTTCCCCCGACCCGGTCGCCGGCAACCCGCCCTCCAGCGGCGACAACTACGGAAGCGGCAGCAGCAACACCGACAACAACGGCAGTGGCAACGGCAACGGCAACGGCAACAACGGGGACAACTCCAATAGCGGCGGCAGCGGCCGCGTTTCGACACCGCATGTGAGCACGTCCTCCCAGGGCGCCCCCGTACACCACACACCGTCCGCCGGTCCGTCGATCCCGCAGCGCGATCCGTCGCCCGGTGACCCGATGCCCACCGTCGGCGGCGACCAGGACACCACGGTCACCACCCAGTCCGCGGACACCATGACCGCGCCCCCGCCCACCCAGCACACGGCGGATCCCAGCACGTCCGCTCCGTCCGCCCCGTCCACCCCGCAGCAATCCCCGCAGAGCGGTCAGCAGGCCCCGGGTGGGGTGATGGGCGCACCCACCACCATGCCTCCGCAGGGCGGCCCCTCGGCGCCGAACGCCGCCCCGCCACGCGGCGGCAACCCGTCGACCGGCACCCCCGCCGCCCCGTCCACCCGCCGCCCCGACGGCTCCCAGCCGATCCAGGACGTCACCCAACAGCGCCGCCCGGACCGCCCGGCCTACAACCCCCGCCTCGACGGCCCGCGCCCGGACCAGTCGCGCCCCCGCCCGGCCGACCCCCGGGACACCCAGAACGGACGCCCCGACCCGCGGCAGCAACGCCCCACCCAGACACAGCCACGTCCGGACGCCACACGCCCGGACACAACACGTCCCGACACACAGCGCCCGGACGACCCCAACCGGCCGTCCCAGCAACAACCCACGAACGAGAACCAAAGCGCTCCCACGCGCCCGGAGTCGGACCCGACGCGCACCGAGCCGCGCACCGAGACCCCCGCCGGTCCGCGTACCGATCCGCGTACCGATCCGCGTTCCGAACCACGCACCGACGACCCGCGGCAGGACGCCCCCGCAGACCCGTCACGCACCGACGACCGGCCCCGTCAGGACACCACCCCCGACCAGTCCGGCCACGACCGCTCCGACCAGTCCGACCAGTCCGACCAGTCCGACCACTCGAACCGCCCCGACAACACCGACCAAGACACTGACCAGGACACCGACCGCAACGCTGACCGCAACGCTGACCGAGACGCGGACCGGAACACCGACCCGAGCGACACCTCCAACACCAACGACACCTCCAACACCAACGACACCTCCAACATCAACGACGCCCCCGACCCCAACAACTCCTCCGCCCCCCAGCCCGCCTCCGAAACCCGTAACCGCGACAATCCCGGCGGTCTCGAAGGCCCCACCGACGAGCACCAGCAACGCGTCGAGGACTCGATCCCCAAGGACGAGAACGGCGACCCGGAGCACGCCCCGGACCCGGAGCACTGGGCCGAGCGCGTCAACGACCCCGGCCCCGACGCCCCCGGCCGCAACAACAACTGCGTCGACGCCGCCCTGGCCGCCGCCGACACCTACGCCGGCAACCCCACGGCAGCCGCCAACCGCACCCCCGACACCAACCCGGACGGCAGCCCCTCCGACCGCGGCGAGAACAACGGCCGCGACCGTATCGAGAACACCCTCGGCGCCCGCTTCAACGACTACGGCAACGGCCGGGACGCCTTCAACCGCCTGGAGAACACCCTCCGCGACTCCGGCCACGGCTCCCAGGCCGTCATCGTCACCCAGGACCGCAACGGCCGCGCCCACGCCTGGAACGTCGTCAACCACAACGGCAAGATCACCTACGTCGACGCCCAGACGGGCCGGCGCAGCGACAAGCCGCTCCATGACGGCAGCAACGGTGTGCACGCGATCCCGCTGGACGCCAACCGCCGCCCCATCAGCGACGACACACCGTCGTCCGAGCGGCCGGCGAACGAGGGTGAGCGCCGGCCCGCCGCGGAGCCGGCGGGGTCCGACCCGAAAAAGCACTCCCTAGATGACATGGACATCGACGACGGGGACGGCAAGAAGCCGAAGCTCGACCAGGACGACAACGGTCCCGAGGGCGAAACCGAGCGGGAACGGCACGTACGCGAGAACACGAACGAGGACGGTTCGGAAGGGCCGAAGCTGCAGAGTCCGCAGGGCCTCGATCCGGACGCGGCCCAGCGGGATCTGCGCTCGGACGGCCGGAACCCCGTCTTCCGTACGGACACCGAGACGACCCACAACAACCTCTCGACCTGGGCCGATCCCGATCACCCCGGCACGGACGAGCACGGCCGCAGCCCGCTCGCCCAGGTGCTGGACCGTACGGCACGGGAGCACGGACCTGAGGGACGCACCACCTTCACGCAGGACGAACTGAACAAGATTCTGCGCGATCCCAACTTCAGCGACCTGGACCAGGGTCAACGGGGCGCCGTGGTCGCCGCGTTGGCCCGTATGAGCATCTCGTTCCACGAGCAGCATGCGGCCGAGATCCACCGGACGGACGCGGACGGAAAACCCACGGGTGAAACAGATCGCCCTGGCCCTGCTATTCGAGAGCGGTCGAATTGGCCGGCCGCCCACCGCCCCGGCATGATGCCCGACATCAAGGCAGCGGGGAAGGACATCAATTTTGACGACGTGAACCAGCGCAACGCGGAAAAGGGACAGGAGACCCATTACAAGCGCCCGGGCCTCAAGGCGCTCCTGGACGCTGCGGGCGATCACCGTCCGGACTTCACCGGGAAGAACTTCGCCGTCCTGGAAGTACAGCGCCCCGACGGCTCCGTCGAGTACCTGGTCGACTCCTCTGTCCCCGCCGGTAAGCACGGATATGAGCCGGGGCACTCCGAAAAGGTGCTGCTGGAGGAGGTCGACCGCCGGAACGGCTCGGAAGACCCGAGCCAGCACGTCAAGGTGAAGGGGCTGTATACCGAGCGGGAGCCCTGCGGAAAGGGCGAAGGGCACGCGAACTGCTCGAACCGGCTGCGGATCCATCCGGAGATGCAAGGGGTCCCGGTGCACTACAGCACGACGTATCGCTCCGACCCTGATGGCGTGGCGCAACGCGACGCCATCAGGAAGGAGCATGAGCCGGAGATTCAGCGGATCAAGAATGACAAGAACCTGAGCGAGGAACAACGTGAGGCCGCTCTGAAGGCGGAACGAGACCGCCGGGACGCACGCACCGGCAAGATCGAAACCGGGAAGGAAAAATCCATCAAGGGCGAATTCACGGGCTACATGAAGGGAATTGGCGACACCTGGGTGAAGGTCATTCCCCAACTACTGTGAGAGTAGCCGGAGTAGCCTGGGCCGGGGGATCTCGCCGATATCCGTACGACGCATGGAGAGTTGATGCAGCACGAGCCCGCCCAAGGTACGACCCCCGATGCGGTCATCTCGCAGCTCACATCCTGGTGGCAGGACGAGGCCTGGGTCCCCGAAGTGGTCGAGATCGCCGGGCCACCCCGGTCGGGACGTACGGATACGCTGCTGCGGCTGTCCCGTGAGATTCCCGAGGCCGAGTTGCTGGACGCCACGGGGCTGACCGCCGAGGAACTCCTGGACACCATCTGCGATATCGGAGAGGTGGATCTGGTCGGGGCGGCCGAAGGAGAATGGTCGCCGTCGGAGGATCGCGCCGACGAGCGGCGGCTCATCCTGGTGTCGAACACCCAGCGCGCAGGTCGCACCCGGCTCTCGTCACACCCCCGCCGCTTCGCCGACTTCAATCTTGACCAGCTCGCTCAGAATGGCGGGCTGGGCGTCATCATCGAAGTGAGCGACGCGAGTTACGACCACCGGGAGAACCGACGCCGATTCCACCTGGACGCCGATGTCACAGTGACCGGCCCGCGCGAATCCGGCATCGAATCCGGCATCGAATCCAGCTCCGTGCCGTCGGAGATCCGCGCACTGGCTCTCGCGGAAGAACGTCGCGTGCCGATCCGCGTCTGGGAGGCGTTGGCCCAGGCGTATGGAGCCGAGGACGCCAGGGCCGACCGGCTCACACAGATCGCACTGGAGCATTCCACGCTGCTGTGTATCGACTCCGGTCATGTGCAGTTCCGTCAGGAGTGCGAGGCGGACCGGCTCCGCGCCAACACCCCCGTCGAATTGTTCCGCACGGTCAATCGTGATGTCTGTGCATGGCTGCGCACCAGTACGGCGGAGCTCTCCCACCCCGACGGATGGCAGGCGTCGGGGGATATCGGAGCCTATGCCGCCAAGGCGTTGCCGATGCATGCACTCAACGCCGGGGAATCGGATCTGCTGATCAGCGATGGCCGGCTGGCTGCGAATACCACCCAGGACGCGTTTCTTGACGCGTTGAGCTGTATGCCCGGTCCCGCGCGGGGAAACTCCGGGGCCTCCGATGCCTTTTACGCACACCTGAACGGCATCACGCCCCCGAGTCAGGGTGAGTGGGCGGCGTGGCTTCACCTTTTGGCCTCGGCGCGAGGCGACCACAACAGGGCGCGGGAGATCGAGAGTTCCGGTGTACGGCTTCCCTGGAAGGTGCGCTGGACGAACTGGCGGCCGCCGGGCGGTTGGCAGGCACGCTTCACCGAGCCGGGGTCAATCGTCAGCCTCACCGCTGTACGCAGGGAGAAGAAGGATCTCGTCGTGGGCTTCGGTGAACTGACCCGAGCCATCTGGATCTGGGACCCGGAGACCGGCGAGCAGGAATTCCCCGCGTTCACCGAAGAACTCCCCCAAGACGTCGCCGAGTCGCTGTCCTGGCCGGGTTCCCGTACCACTCCCATCACCGCACAGCAGCTGCGCAAGTCGGCCATTCCGTCCGGGCTGCGCGGGCTCGACGAAGAATTCCTGTCCTGCTCCCTGACGATGGGCGACCTGTTGATCCTGGCGGGCTCCGGTGGGGCCATCGCGGTGGAATCCACCGAACCCGCCACGCCGGTGGCGCTCTCTCCCCTCCGGAATGAGGCACTGGTGTGGCCCTACCGGCCGGTGAACGACCCCGTGCTGGCCGAGGCCGAGCCGTTGAGCCGCCAGGCGCTGGACGACCTGTTCGGATCCGATTTCACGCAGCGCCTCCCGGTCGAGTCCGTGCCGCCGGGAATTGCCGACGAGGCCGCACGACGGATTCTGACCGACATCGGCCTGCCGCCTGTCAATGTCATGGGGCTGGGGCTGGATCCGATTGCCGAAACAGGCATCAGGGAAGTCGTCTGGCCGGCCGACGCCCCGGACTCCGGCAGAGCGGGCCCCTTCTTCCGTATCGGAAAATGGTGGGGCGGGACCGTCGTCATCGATGGCGGCAGCGGCGAGGTATTGCGGACGCCGTCCGATGACGAACCCCCTGCGTGGAGCGAAGACTTCGCAGTGGCCGCGCACCTGGAGAAATTCCTGACGATGGTCCACTTCTTCACCACCGGTGTGCATATGCTCGCCGCGACGCGTAACCGCATGGAAGGCATCTATCTGCGCGTCCACCTCGAAACGGGCCTTGAGTCGATCGACGCCCGCGGCGCGGAATCGCCCGCGTGGATGTACCAGCTGCGTTCCTAGCGATAAGCCGACCGGCCCGCCACGACTTTCGCGGCGGGCCGGTCGTCGTCCAATCGTCGTCCGGACGTCGCCTGGTCAGCTCCGCGACGCCGCGATCTGCCGGGACATGATCGTGGTGAGCTCGTAGGCCGCGTGGGAGGCGGCGACCGAGGTGATCTCCGCGTGGTCGTAGGCCGGCGCGACCTCGACCAGGTCGGCGGAGACCAGATTGCAGGACGCCAGGCCGCGCAGGATTTCCAGGAGTTCGCGGGAGGTGAGACCGCCGGCCTCCGGGGTTCCGGTGCCGGGGGCGTGGGCCGGGTCCAGGACGTCGATGTCGATGGAGATGTAGAGGGGGCGGTCGCCGATGCGCTGGCGGAGCTGGTCGGCGACCTCGTCGACGCCGCGGCGCATGACGTCCGCGGAGGTGACGATGCCGAAGCCCATCTTCTCGTCCTCGTCGAGGTCCTTCTTGCCGTAGAGCGGGCCGCGGGTGCCGACGTGGGAGAGGGCGGAGGTGTCGAGGATGCCTTCCTCGACGGCGCGGCGGAAGGGGGTGCCGTGGGTGTATTCGGCACCGAAGTAGGTGTCCCAGGTGTCCAGGTGGGCGTCGAAGTGGAGCAGGGCGACCGGGCCGTGCTTCTTCGCCATGGAGCGGAGGAGGGGCAGGGCGATGGTGTGGTCGCCGCCGAGCGTCATGAGGCGGGCGCCGGTGCCGAGGAGGTCGTCCGCCGCGGCCTCGACGGACTCCACAGCCTCGTTGATGTTGAACGGGTTGGCGGCGATGTCGCCGGCGTCCGCGACCTGGGCCAGCGCGAACGGGGACGCGTCCTGGGCCGGGTTGTACGGGCGGAGCAGGCGGGAGGCCTCGCGGATGGCGTTGCCGCCGAAGCGGGCGCCGGGGCGGTAGGAGACGCCGGTGTCGAAGGGGACGCCGACGACGGCCACATCCGCCCGGGACACCTCGTCGAGGCGGGGCAGGCGCGCGAAGGTCGCCGGACCGGCGTAGCGCGGAATGCGGGAGGAGTCGACGGGGCCCACGGGCTCAGGGGATGCGGTGGTCATGAGGTGGAGGGTAGGGAAGGCTACGGAATCCGCACATGGACATTTGTGTGAGGGAGGCCGGGGGGCGTTCGACAGTTTGTCCAGGGGTGACCAGGGGTTGGGCCAGGGTGGCCACGGCGGACCGCTGGGCTGGTCAGGCAGGTCACTCGGCCGGGCCGGTCAGTCGGGCCGGCCGATCACCCCGGTCGGCCGGGTTCGGGCACGCTGGGGCCCGCCTCAGGCGCCTCGGGGGTTTCGCGGCGTCGGCCGGAGTGATCGCCGCACCAGGTGACGGTGACCTGAAGGTGGCCCTCCACACCGGTTTTGGTGATCACCGCACCCGCCTCGGCGGTCAGCCGGACCCCGAACTGGATCTGCACCTCGTCCGGGCGCTGCGCCAGCGAGCTGAAGCTGCGCAGCGCCACATCGGCCGCGTCACGTACGCCGTCCAGGGCACGGTTGAAGGTCGTGGTGCCGGCCGCGATGGCACCGTCCCCACGGGAGGCGCCCACCATGCCCGACTCGTCGGGGCGGGCCTCCACCGTCACCTCGCCGCCACCGTCCAGGGGGAAGCGGAGAAGTTCTTCGGTCATGGGGATCGGAACCTTTCGGGGTACTCATGGATGTCTCGGATGTGACGGAGGGCGGGCCCGTGCGGCTCCGAAGGCGCGCGCGGCTCCGGCGGCGGATACGGCTCCGCCGACTCCCCCGGCTCATACGGAACGGTCTCGTGGCCGACGTCGGAGGCACAGCGGAAACCGATGGCCGGGTCGGCGTGGTCGGCCCTGGCCTGCGACTGGTACGAGACCAGGCCGTACACCTCCAGCAACTCGCCCGCCGCGCCGCCGCGTACCCCTCGGAAGCCGCGCACGCTGCCCGCCGCAACCCATTCGTTGACGTTGCCGGTCATGTCGAGCACGCCCCAGGGGGACTCCCCGGCGGGGATGGCGCCAACCGGGGACGTGGCCGCGCCGCCCAGCCGTGAGCCGCCGCGCGGGCCGTAGCAGCGGGCGCGCTCGAAGGTGCTGCCCCAGGGGTACATCCGGTCGTCCTCCGCGCCGCGGGCCGCCTTCTCCCATTCGAGCGGGTCGGGCAGCCGCTTGCCGCACCACAAGGCGTAGCAGAGCGCGTCGCGCCAGCTCACGGATGTCACCGGATGGTCGGGGGCCTCGGCCAGCATCTCCTTGAAGTCCTGCGGTTCCGGGTAGTTCACGGCCTCGACGAAGGCGGCGTACTGGGCGTTGGTGACCGGGGTGCGGTCGATGTCGAAGGCCCGGCAGAACACCTTGCGGGGGCCTCCGTCGGCGGTGAGCTGGCGGACCTGGTCGTCGTCCGGCGCCATCCGCGCGGTGATCAGGGCGTGCCGGGCCTGTGAGTCGCTGAGGCCGTGGATGAACGGGCCCGCCGGGATCCGCACCATGTCCGGGCCGGGCGCGCGGTCCACCCGCCGGACGAGGCGTTCGTCGCATACGGGACAGGCCGTCCCCCGGCCCGTACTCATACCCGGCCCCGGCCCCGCGCCCGCGACCACGCCGATGAAACCGCACCCGTCGCAGAACGGGCGGTACAGGTCCCGTTGCGCGAGGGTGCCGGCCATGCCCGCGTGCAGCAGGGTGTCGGCGATGGCCTGGGCGGTGGGGCGGTCCTCGGGGCGTGGCGAGAGCATCGCCACGACGATGTGGGCGAGCTCTTCCGGTACGTCCGGACAGCGCTCGGCCAACTCCCGGCGCAGCGCGCCCGGTTCGCTGAGCGGCCAGTGGCCCGTGAGGCGCCCGGTGAGGCACTGGTGGAAGATCATGCCGAGGGCGTAGACGTCGTCCGGGGGAGTCGCCAGATCCATCCGCTCTACGCGCTGCGGGGAGAGGTATTCGATCCGGGTGGTGCCGTCCGAGAGCTCGCCGGCGCCGCTGAGCCCCCAGTCGATGAGGCGCACCTCGTTCGCCCTGGTCAGCAGGATGTTGGTGGGTTTGAGGTCGCGGTGGCAGACAGCTGCGGCATGGGCGTGTGCGAGCGCGCTGGCCACTCCGCCGCACATCCGCGCCGACTGGCTGAGCGACAGCCGCCCGGCGGCCAGGAGTTCGGCGAGCGCGGGCCCGTCCACGTACTCCATGAAGAGCGCCGGGCCGAGGGCCACCCGTATGACCTCCGCCACCCGGCCCGCCGCGTCCGCGCCGTCCCCGTCCGCCGCATCGCCCGCCCGCGGCCCGTCCTCGACCTGCTCCAGCGCGGGCATGGCCAGCACCGGGCGGGCGGTGCACGGCGCCTGGCCGAGCCGGGCCACCGCGACCTCGCACTCATGCAGGAACGCCTGGTCGGCCGCGCTGCCGAGGCGGGCCCGCACCTCGCCGCGGATCCGCTTCACCGCGAGCCGCTCGCCATGCCGGCCCTCGACCACGCCGACCTCGGAGAACCCGCCCCGGCGCACCTCACGCACCTCATGGCCGGTGCTCAGCCGGGCTCCGGTCCGCAGCCCGGCCCGCGGATCCGACTCGAATCCCATCTTCCGCTCCCGTCCCGGCCCGTAACCTCGCCGGATTTTCTCCCCAACTCCCGTGCAGGCGGCCAATGTTCACCAGCCGCCGGCGAGTCGGCACCTCGGCTCCGCGCCCCCGGTACGTCCATCGGTCGGCGGACCGGCCACACGCCGGCATCACCCCGGATCGGCGAATCACCTCCGGAACATCCCCGGCACCTCCCTCGCCACCAGCTGCGGCCGGCCGAAGAAGATCAGCTTCAGGATCTGCAGGACCACGAGCGCGCCGATCCCGCCCAGGACGAGCAACCACCAGGGCGCATCCGAGACGTCGCTCTCCCGCTCCGGGCGCACCTCGCCGACCACGAGCCGGACCTGCTGTTCGGCCTGGAGGCCGGTGCGGTCCTTGACGGTTATGCCGAAGGTGAAGATGCCTTCCTTGGCGGGCTTGCCGGAGAGTTCGCCACTGCGGGAGAGCTTCATACCGCCGGGAAGGGCGCCGGCCGGCTGCCAGGTGTAGGGGGTGCTGCCCGCCTCTGCCGCGAAGCGGTGTGCCGGATACGCCTCGCCCTTCTTGCCTTCGGGCACCGCGACCGTCTTGGAGACCACCCGCAGCTGCGGGCGCTCGGCTCCCTCCTCGGCCGCCCGGCGCACCTTCAACGACAGGGTGCGCTCGGCGCGTTGCCCCTGGGAGTCCTCCACCCGGACGGTGGCGTGAACCGCGCCGGGCGGACCGGCGGGCTCCTCGGCGCGGCCGGTGAGCACGCCCCCCGGGGTGAGCCTGAGCCCCTTGGGGAGTTCGCCGGACGTCCGGTCCCAGTGGTACGGGGCGACGCCGCCGACGGCCGCGAGAGTGAGTTCGTACGGCGAGCCCGCCAGCGCGTCCGGCGCCTTGGCGGTGGCGACCTCGACCTTGGGCGGTTTGCTGGCCTCCTCCTTGCCGGCCGGGTTGTTGGCACTCACCAGGCTGAGCAGTACGGCCAGGAACATCAAGGTGGCGATGATGATGAGCAGCAGGTCGATAAAGCGCAGCTCCACCGGCGCGCCGTCCTCGCTGCCGCGCCGCGCGCCGAACCCCCTGGCTCCCCCGAAGCCACGCATCAGAGGACTCCGTCACCCGGGTCGCCGGGACCGCCGGGCAGCCCGCGGCCGCCGGGAAATCCGTTCTGGCCGGGCACCCTGCCCTGGGTGCGCACCGGCGTCAGGACCATTTCGCGGTCCATTCCCTCGCCGATGGCCGCCAGTTGGGCGCCGATGGCGCCGAGTTGCTGGATGACCTCCTCGGAGCGGTCGGGCTTGACGTCCCGCGCATCGAACCGCACTTGGGAGGCTTCGGCCTTGAGCCGGCCCAGCTCTGTGTTCAACCCCTGGGCCCCTTCGGCGGCCGCCCGCATGGCCTCGGACATGGCGGCCGCCGCTTCGGCCTCGGCGGCCCGATCGCGGCCGGAGAGCGTCGCGCCCCCGGCGCTTCCGGACAACCGGTCGAGGACCAGTTCGTCCAGCTCCAGCAGCAGCCGCTCCTCACGGGTGTGCACGAAGGAGACCAGCAGATGGCAGACGACGCTGCTGCCGAGCGCGAACAGCGTGATGCCGAAGGCGGAGGCGAGCGGCCTGATCACATCGGACACCAGCACACCGCTCAGCTCGGCGTAGTCGGTGGTGCCGCGCATGGCGCCGCTCAGCCCGCGGACCGACCGCGACATCTCCGCGGCGGTGCCGATGAAGCCGAGCGCGGGCAGCGCCCACACCAGGGCGCGGATGACGGCGTACGGCGTCTCGGCGCGCGCCCCGCGGACCGCGGAATGACCGCCGACGAGCGACTCGACCTGCGCCGGGTCGGTCGTGCCGGCGATCAACCGGACCTGGTTCAGGGCCTCGTGCACCTCGGTCCGTGCGTGCCCCGGGCCCCTCGGCTTCGCGGCGGCCAGCGACGCGGCCTCCCGGCTGTTGCGGTTGCTCAGGGCGAGCAGCATCAACAGCACCCAGATGTTGAGGGCGAGCACGGATGTGGCAAGGAGCTGGGAGGCTCCGCCGTGTTCGACGAGGCTGTGGAGTGGCGGCACTGTCGCGGTGGCCCCCGTGAGGCTCAGCAGCAGGGCGGAGCCCACCCCTAACAGCCCGCACCAGGTGAATGTCGTCCGCAGCTTCTTCATCGCTCCACGCCTCCCCTGTACCGCGACCACGCCGCGGCGGCCTTTCCCAGCGTCACCGTCGATGACACTGCCGATTTCGTCATGCGGATTTCGCTACTGTCGATGACGAATCGATCATGGGGAGTAGTTCCCCCGTCACTCGAACGAGCTCACTTCACAAAACCGCGAGACGGAAGAGGCGTTGGCGGCTACTGGGGCACGGGCAACTGACGCTACCGAACGGTGTGACGGTCGTCTACGAACTCCAACTCCCAGCATCCGGAAGCCTGTTGACCGTCGGCCGCGGAGAGGACGGCACGGATCACCACCGTGTCCCCGTGGTACAGCCGCAGCCGGTCCACCTCCGGGACGAGCTCCGGGCCGCCGGCACCGGGGTGCCGCACGTAGGTGCGCACCTGCTCCATCGGGCTCTCCACGTACCACTGGCCGAATTCGCAGGCCAGCAGGCAGTGCCAGCGGCTGACGACATGCGGCGGCCGGGACGCGAGCAGGACGTACGGCTCACGCGGGCCGCCGTCGCCGCGGCCGATCCAGAACTCATGGCGTCCGGGGCCCGTGGTGCGCAGCGGCGCCATCCTCGGCGGCCCGCCGTGCGGATCGTGGATCCACAGCCGGACGGGACTGGGCTCGGCCAGCTCCGGCCAGTGCGTACGGAGGCCGTCGACGGGGAGGGCGTACGCGGTGCGCAGCGCGGCGAGCCGGTCAACGGCGGTCACCATGCCGATGACGGCCCGGAGCTCCTCGTCCCATACGGGCGAGCCGCTGAACCCTCGGGCGGGCGGATGGCCCGGTTGGCTGACGGCGGCGAACTGCAGCAGACCGCCGGCGGTGCGGCCCGCGAGCCGGCCGCCGGCCCAGACCCCGTCCGGATGGCCGTCGGGAAAGCCGTAAGCGCCGACCGTGTGCCCGGCCAGCTCGGCGTTCTCCTCCAGGGGGGCGGGCTCGGCCCCGTACGGGATGCGGTCCGGCCGCAGCACGGCGACATCGTCCGGGCCGCCGATCGCGTCGGGCTCACAGGCGAGCACTATCTGCGCCGGGATGCCGCTGCCGCGCTCCAGGAACGGGAAGTCGACCCGGACGCCGCCCTGCCCGTCCGGTCCTCGGCATTGCTTGACGACATGAGCACAGGTGAGGACGGTGCCGTTGGCGCAGAGGGTGCCGCCGCCGGCGACCGCGCCGCCGTCGGCCGCTCGTACCCGTACCTGCCACGGCGGCTTCTCCGCCTTGCTGCCCACCGGTCGGCCCCCCTTACGCCGTACGGGTCACCTGGGGAAAACCTGGCCCTGTCCCGGCACACCTACGGGAACACCCGGGAATCCCCCGGCGATCGTAGCCGCCGGGCGCACGGCCGGGCCCGGCGCACGCCCGGTGTCCACGCTCCCGTGTCCGCGCTCCGGAACTCCGCCGCCCCGGCAGATCTGTACGGGCACAATGGGCGCTATGCCGATAGCCGCTGCAGCCGCAGCTCCAACACGCGCCGAACTCGTCGACCATCTCGTGCGGACCCGGATCGCCGGTGACGTGGCCACCCCCCGCGAGAACAACCTTGACCACTACCGCAAACTCGCCAACGGCGACCGCCACTACTGGCTCGGCCTGGAGCTCGGCAACCGGTGGACGGACGAGCAGGACGTGCTCGCGGTGATGGCGGAGCGCTGCGGTGTGAGCGACGATCCGCACCACCGGCAGGGGCAGGACACCATCGACCCCGAGCTGACGGTGGACGCCCTGGACCGTACCGCCGCGGTGCTGCGCAAGGCGGCGGCCGACCGGCAGCGGGTGCTGTTCGCGACCGGTCACCCGGGCGGTCTGCTGGACGTGCACCGCGCCACGGCCGAGGCGCTGCGGGCGAAGGGCTGCGAGATCATGGCCGTACCGGGCGTCCTGGCGGTGGAGGAGGGCCTGGTCGTCCAGTTCGCCGACGTGGCGATGCTGGAGCGCGGCGCGACGCTGTGGCACACCCACTCCCCCGCGCCGATGGCGGCGATCCTGGACCAGCTGGAGCGGGAAGGCGCCCCGCTGCCGGATCTGGTGATGGCCGACCACGGCTGGGCGGGCTGCGCGGGCCAGCGCGGTATCGAGGTGGTGGGCTTCGCGGACTCCAATGACCCGGCGCTCTTCCTGGGCGAGGCCGAGGGCACGCTCCAGGTGACGATCCCGCTGGACGACCACGTCCTGAGCCCGCGTTACTACGACCCGCTGACCGCATACCTGCTGGACGCCGCCGGTCTGCGCTGAGCAGCCGGTTCCGCTACTCCCGCGGCACCCGGATCACGCCCTCCTGGATCACCGACACCGCCAACTGCCCGTCCGCCGTGAAGATCCGGCCCTTGCCCAGCCCCCGGCCGCCCTGGGCGGTGGGGGACTCCTGGTCGTAGAGCAGCCATTCGTCGGCGCGCAGCGGCCGGTGGAACCACATCGCGTGGTCCAGGCTCGCGCCGACCACATCGCCGACCGCCCAGCCGCCCCGGCCGTGCGCGAGCAGGATCGAGTCCAGCAGGGTCATGTCGGAGACATAGGTGACCAGGCAGATGTCCAGCAGCGGCCGGGCGATGTCGCTGACGCCGTCGAGTTTGCCCTGGGTACGGAACCAGACCTGGGAGCGGGGTTCGCGCGGCTCCCCCACGCTCCCGAACGGCGGCGCGTCCGCATAGCGCAGGTCGACGGCCGCCCGGGCCTCCAACAGCCGTTCCACGACACCCGGTTCGCGGAACCGGTCCGCGTACCGGGGCAGCATCTCGGCCGCGGTGGGCAGGGTCAGCGGATCCGGCGCATAGGGCATCGGCTCCTGGTGCTCCAGCCCTTCCTCGTGCACCTGGAAGGACGCGGAGAGGTGGAAGATCGGCTGGCCGTGCTGCACGGCGACGACGCGGCGGGTGGTGAAGGACCGGCCGTCGCGGATGCGGTCGACGGTGTAGACGATCGGCGCGCCGGGGTCTCCTGGGCGCAGGAAGTAGGCGTGCAGGGAGTGCGGCGGCCGGTCTTCGGGGACCGTCTGCCCGGCCGCGACCAGGGCCTGCGCCGCGACCTGGCCGCCGAAGACCCTGGGGACGATCGAATCGCGGCTCTGGCCGCGGAAGATGTCCTCCTCGATCCGCTCCAGGGCGAGCAGATCGAGGAGGGAGCACAGCGCGTCGGACATGTGCGTACGGCCTTACAGGCCCATGGACTTGGCGATGATCGACTTCATGACCTCGCTGGTGCCGCCGTAGATGCGGTTGACGCGGTTGTCGGCGTACAGGCGGGCGATCGGGTACTCGTTCATGTAGCCGTAGCCGCCGTGCAGTTGGAGGCAGCGGTCGATGACGCGGTGGGCGACCTCGGTGCAGAAGAGCTTCGCCGAGGCGGCCTCGGCGGCCGTCAGCTCACCCGCGTCCAGGGCCTGCAGCGCGCGGTCGGCGACGGCCTCGGCGGCGTCCACCTCGGCCTGGCAGGCGGCCAGCTCGAACTTGGTGTTCTGGAAGGCGGCGACCGGCTTGCCGAAGACCGTGCGGTCCTGCACGTACTGCTTGGCGAACCCGACGGCGGCCTTGGCCTGCGCATACGCACCGAAGGCGATGCCCCAGCGCTCGGAGGCCAGGTTCTTGCCCAGGTAGCCGAAGCCCTTGTTCTCTTCGCCGAGCAGGTCGTCGACCGGCACCTGCACATCGACGAACGCCAGCTCGGCGGTGTCGGAGACCTTCAGGCCGAGCTTGTCCAGCTTGCGGCCGACCGAGTAGCCCTCGGCCTTGGTGTCGACGGCGAAGAGCGAGATGCCGAAGCGGCGGTCGTCCTCCTTCGGCGGGGCGGTGCGGGCGCAGACGATGACGCGGTCGGCGTGGACGCCGCCGGTGATGAAGGTCTTGGCGCCGTTGAGGACGTAGTGCGTGCCGTCCTCGGAGAGCTTGGCGGTGGTCTTCATGCCCGCGACGTCGGAGCCGGTGCCCGGCTCGGTCATCGCGAGCGCCCACATCTCCTCACCGGTGACGAACTTCGGCAGGAAGCGCTTCTTCTGCTCGTCGGTGGCGAGCATCTGGATGTACGGCAGTCCGAGGAGCACATGCACGCCGGAGCCGCCGAAGGAGACGCCCGCGCGGGCGGTCTCCTCGTACATCACGGCCTCGTACGTGTGCGAGTCGATGCCGGCGCCGCCGTACTCCTCGGGTACCCGGATGCCGAAGATGCCCAGCTCACCGAGCTTGTAGTAGAAGTCGCGCGGGGCCTGGCCCGCGGCGAACCACTCGTCGTGGACGGGGACGACCTCGGCCTCGATGAAGGCGCGTATGGTCTCGCGGAACGCCTCATGATCCTCGTTGAACACCGTACGGCGCATCTTCGTGGCCCTCCTCCAGGTCGCCGGCCAAGCACCGTCTAAGCGCTTGCTCAGCGAAAGCTACCCGCCAGTCAAGGAAGCTGTCCAGAGGTAACCGAACGGCCTGGATGCGAGCTGCGCCACGCGAGCGGCCGCCCCCTACGCACCTGCCGCCGCCACCGTCTCCGGCTCCGCCGCCACCGCGCCGAAGGCTCCCAGCGCCAGCCGGTGCAGCAGTTCCGCCATCTCCGTACGGCCCGGGAGTGCGCCCGGGCGGCCCAGGTGCGGGGTGGAGTTGAGCAGGCCGAATACGGCGTGCACCGCGGCACGGGCCTGCGACTCGGAGGGCTCGGGGTGGACCCGGCGTACGACCTCGACCCACAGCTCGACGTACTGCCGCTGCAGCTGCCGCACCCGCTTGCGATCGGCCTCCCGCAGCCGGTCCAGCTCCCGGTCGTGCAGGGTGATCAGCGGACGGTCGTCCAGCGCGAAGTCGATATGGCCGTCGATCAGCGCGTCCAGCACCGCCTCGGGGCTCTCGCCGCCCTCGGCGACCCGCATCCGGCCGCCCGCCAGCAGCCGCTCGCTGATCCCCACCAGCAGCTCGGCGAGCATCGCGTCCTTGCCGGCGAAGTGGCGGTAGAGGCCGGGACCCGAGATGCCCACGGCCGCCCCTATCTCGTCCACACCGACACCGTGGAAGCCGCGCTCCGCGAAGAGCCGGGCGGCCTCCTTGAGGATCTGCTCGCGGCGGCTGGTCGGGGCAGGGGCGTGCGCATTACTCATGCCGCCAATTGTAGACAGGCGGGTTAGTGCTCGTTAACCTGAAGGAAATGAGGTTAACGCCCATTAACCCGGAGGGCCTGGCGGACGCCGACCGCGACGCCGGGACCGAGGACCGAGCAAGGGGGCTCTTACTGATGGAGCAGGCACCGGTGCTGGGGAGTACCGCCGACCCGGCGTCCGACTCCTGGCGTGCCAACGAGGCCGCGCACCGCGAGCTGGCCGCGGAGCTGCGCGAGAAGCTCGCGGCGGCGCGGCTGGGCGGCGGTGAGAAGTCCAGAGCCCGGCACACCGCGCGCGGCAAGCTGCTGCCCCGGGACCGGGTGGACGCCCTCCTGGACCCCGGATCGCCGTTCCTGGAGCTGGCGCCGCTCGCCGCGGAGGGGATGTACGGCGGGTCCGCCCCCGCCGCCGGAGTGATCGCCGGCATCGGCCGGGTCTCCGGCCGCGAGACGGTGATCGTCGCCAACGACGCCACGGTCAAGGGCGGCACGTACTACCCGATGACGGTCAAGAAGCATCTGCGGGCGCAGGAGATCGCCCTGGAGAACCGTCTCCCCTGCCTGTACCTCGTGGACTCCGGCGGTGCCTTCCTGCCGATGCAGGACGAGGTCTTCCCCGACCGCGAGCACTTCGGGCGGATCTTCTACAACCAGGCGCGGATGTCCGGCGCCGGCATCCCGCAGATCGCGGCGGTGCTCGGGTCCTGCACGGCGGGCGGCGCCTACGTCCCGGCGATGAGCGACGAGGCCGTCATCGTGCGCGAACAGGGCACGATCTTCCTGGGCGGGCCGCCCCTGGTGAAGGCCGCCACCGGCGAGGTCGTCACCGCCGAGGAGCTGGGCGGCGGCGAGGTGCACGCCAAGACCTCCGGGGTCACCGACCACCTCGCCGAGGACGACGCACACGCACTGCGGATCGTGCGCACCATCGTCGCCACCCTCGGCGACCGCGACCCGCTCCCCTGGTCCGTACGGCCTGTCGAGGAGCCCAAGGTCGATCCGGCCGGCCTCTACGGCGCGGTGCCCGCGGACTCCCGTACGCCCTACGACGTCCGCGAGGTGATCGCCCGGCTCGTCGACGGCTCCCGCTTCGCGGAGTTCAAGGCCGAGTACGGCACGACCCTGGTGACCGGCTTCGCGCATCTGCACGGCCACCCGGTCGGCATCGTCGCCAACAACGGCATCCTGTTCTCCGAATCCGCCCAGAAGGGCGCCCACTTCATCGAGCTGTGCGACCAGCGCGGCATCCCGCTGCTCTTCCTCCAGAACATCTCCGGCTTCATGGTCGGCCGCGACTACGAAGCGGGCGGCATCGCCAAGCACGGCGCCAAGATGGTGACCGCGGTGGCCTGCACCCGCGTCCCCAAGCTGACCGTCGTCATCGGCGGCTCCTACGGCGCGGGCAACTACTCGATGTGCGGCCGGGCCTACTCCCCCCGCTTCCTGTGGATGTGGCCGAACGCCAAGATCTCGGTGATGGGCGGCGAACAGGCCGCGTCCGTCCTCGCGACCGTCAAGCGCGACCAGCTGGAGGCGCACGGCCAGGAGTGGAGCGCCGAGGACGAGGACGCCTTCAAGGCGCCGATCCGCGAGCAGTACGACACCCAGGGCAACGCCTATTACGCGACCGCCCGGCTGTGGGACGACGGCGTGATCGACCCCCTGGAAACCCGGCAGGTGCTGGGACTGGCGCTCACCGCCTGCGCCAACGCCCCCTTGGGCGAACCCGGCTACGGCGTCTTCAGGATGTGAGCGGGATGTCAGAGCCGAGAGGGATGCTGGACACGAGAGGGATGCCCGCAGGAATGCCCACCACCATGTTCGACACCGTCCTGATCGCCAACCGCGGCGAGATCGCCGTCCGCGTCATCCGTACGCTGCGTGCCCTCGGCATCCGCTCGGTGGCCGTCTTCAGCGACGCGGACGCGGACGCCCGCCATGTCCGCGAGGCCGATACGGCCGTGCGGATCGGGCCCGCCCCGGCCGCCGAGAGCTATCTGGCGGTCGACCGGCTGCTGGACGCCGCCGCCCGCAGCGGCGCGCAGGCGATCCACCCCGGCTATGGCTTCCTCGCCGAGAACGCCGGCTTCGCCCGTGCCTGCGCGGCCGCGGGGCTCGCCTTCATCGGCCCGTCCGCCGAGGCCATCGACCTGATGGGCGACAAGATCCGCGCCAAGGAGACGGTGCACACGGCCGGTGTCCCGGTGGTGCCCGGCTCGTCCGGCAGCGGCCTCGAAGACAGCCAACTGGCCGCCGCCGCACGGGAGATCGGCATGCCGGTGCTGCTCAAACCGTCCGCGGGCGGCGGCGGCAAGGGCATGCGGCTGGTGCGGGACGAGGCGCGGCTCACGGATGAGATCGCCGCCGCCCGCCGTGAGGCCCGCGGCTCGTTCGGCGACGACACACTGCTGGTCGAACGCTGGATCGACCGCCCCCGGCACATCGAGATCCAGATCCTGGCCGACGGCCATGGCAATGTCGTCCACCTCGGCGAGCGCGAATGCTCCCTCCAGCGACGTCATCAGAAGATCATCGAGGAGGCCCCGTCGGTCCTGCTGGACGAGGCCACCCGCGCGGCGATGGGCGAGGCGGCCGTGCAGGCGGCCCGCTCCTGCGGCTACCGGGGCGCCGGCACCGTCGAGTTCATCGTCCCCGGCAAGGACCCCTCGTCCTACTTCTTCATGGAGATGAACACCCGCCTCCAGGTCGAGCACCCGGTGACGGAGTTCGTCACCGGTCTCGACCTGGTCGAGTGGCAGATCCGGATCGCGGCGGGCGAGCGGCTCCCGTACGCGCAGCAGGACATCACCCTGACCGGGCACGCCGTCGAGGCCCGGATCTGCGCGGAAGACCCCTCACGTGGCTTCCTGCCCTCCGGCGGCACGGTGCTCGCACTGCACGAGCCGCAGGGCGACGGGGTACGCACCGACTCGGGGCTGAGCGAGGGCACGGAGGTCGGGAGCCTCTACGACCCGATGCTGTCCAAGGTCATCGCGTACGGCCCGGACCGGCCCACCGCACTGCGCAGGCTGCGGGCCGCGCTCGCGGAGACCGTCACGCTGGGCGTGCACACGAACGCCGGGTTTCTGCGCCGGCTGCTGGCCCATCCGGCGGTCGTGGCCGGCGACCTGGACACCGGCCTGGTCGAGCGGGAGGTCGACGGGCTGGTCGACGGGACCGTGCCGGCGGAGGTGTACGAGGCGGCGGCCGCGGTGCGCCGGGCCGAGCTGGAGCTTCGGTGTCCAGCCGCCGGCGGCTGGACGGACCCGTTCTCGGTGCCGAGCGGCTGGCGGCTGGGCGGCGAGCCCACGCCCGTCACCCACTGGCTGCACGTCCCCGGCCTCGACCCGGTGGCGTATGTGGCCCGGGACACCGCCACCGTCACCCCCGGCTACGTGTCCGTCACCCTCGACGGCGTGCGCCACACCTTCCGGCGCGCCGGCGAGTGGCTCGGCCGGGACGGCGACGCCTGGCAGGTGCGGGACCACGACCCGGTGGCCGCGGCGCTCTCCGGCGCCACGCGCGCCGGCGCCGACTCACTGACCGCCCCGATGCCCGGCACGGTCACGGTGGTGAAGGTCGGGGTGGGCGACGAGGTGACGGTGGGCCAGAGCCTGCTGGTGGTCGAGGCGATGAAGATGGAGCACGTCATCTCCGCCCCGCACGCCGGCACCGTCACCGAACTGGACGTCACTCCGGGCACCACGGTCGCCATGGACCAGGTTCTTGCCGTGATCGCCCCCGTAGCGGAAGAGGCAGAGGAGGACGGGGAATGACCGCCGTCGGACTGCCCATGGCCGTACCGGCCCAGGATCTCCCCGCGCGGGTGCGGATCCACGAGGTCGGCGCGCGCGACGGGCTGCAGAACGAGAAGACGGTCGTGCCGACCGAGATCAAGGCGGAGTTCATCCGCCGTCTCGCCGGCGCGGGCCTCACCACCATCGAGGCGACGAGCTTTGTGCACCCCAAGTGGGTGCCCCAACTCGCCGACGCGGAGCAGCTGTTCCCCCTCGTCGGGGATCTGCACGACGTCGCCCTGCCGGTCCTCGTGCCGAACGAACGCGGCCTGGACCGCGCCCTTGCGCTGGGCGCCCGCCGCATCGCCGTGTTCGGCAGCGCCACGGAGTCGTTCGCCAAGGCCAATCTCAACCGCACGGTCGACGAGTCCCTGGCGATGTTCGAGCCGGTCGTGGCGCGGGCGAAATCCGACCAAGGCGCCCATGCGCACGTCCGCGGCTATCTCTCGATGTGCTTCGGCGACCCCTGGGAGGGCCCGGTCCCCCTCGCCCAGGTCGTCCGGGTCTGCCGCGCCCTCATCGACCTGGGCTGCGACGAACTGAGCCTGGGCGACACCATCGGCGTCGCCACCCCGGGCCACGTCCAGCGCCTGCTCGCCGCCCTCAACGAGGCCGGCGTGCCCACCTCCCGTATCGGCGTGCACTTCC
Source organism: Streptomyces sp. NPDC050636 (assembly GCF_040654775.1). Lineage (NCBI taxonomy): Bacteria > Bacillati > Actinomycetota > Actinomycetes > Kitasatosporales > Streptomycetaceae > Streptomyces > Streptomyces sp. NPDC050636. The sequence goes on along the minus strand of NZ_JBFAIP010000003.1, from coordinate 81,769 downwards.
ACGACACCTACGGGCAGGCCCTCGCCAACACCTTCGCCGCGCTCCAGCACGGCGTCACCACCGTCGACGCCTCGGCGGGCGGCCTCGGCGGCTGCCCGTACGCCAAGAGCGCCACCGGCAACCTCGCCACCGAAGACCTCGTATGGATGCTGCACGGCCTCGGCATCGAGACCGGGGTCGACCTGGACCGCCTCACCGCCACAAGCGTGTGGATGGCGGACCGACTGGGCCGGCCGAGCCCTTCCCGTACCGTCCGCGCCCTCTCCCACAAGGAGTGACCCCCATGTCCCTGGACCACCGTCTCCCCTCCGAGCTGGAAGAACTCCGGCGTACGGTCGAGGCGTTCGCACACGACGTCGTCGCCCCGAAGATCGGCGAGTACTACGAGCAGCATGCGTTCCCGTACGAAATCGTGCAGGAGATGGGCCGGATGGGCCTGTTCGGTCTGCCGTTCCCCGAGGAGTACGGCGGGATGGGCGGCGACTACCTCGCGCTCGGCATCGCCCTGGAGGAGCTGGCCCGGGTCGACTCCTCGGTGGCCATCACCCTGGAGGCCGGCGTCTCGCTCGGCGCCATGCCGATCTTCCGCTTCGGCACGGAGGAGCAGAAGCGCGAGTGGCTGCCCCGGCTGTGCAGCGGTGAGATGCTCGGCGCGTTCGGCCTCACCGAGCCGGACGGCGGCTCGGACGCGGGCGCCACCCGCACCACCGCCGTACGCGACGATGGGGGCACCTCCCGGTCGAGCGAAGCCGAGAGTGGGGGAGCATGGGTCATCAACGGCAGCAAGTGCTTCATCACCAACTCCGGTACGGACATCACCGGTCTGGTCACCGTCACCGCCGTCACCGGTCACAAGGACGACGGCGCGCCCCGGATCTCCTCGATCATCGTGCCCTCCGGCACCCCCGGCTTCACGGTCGCCGCCCCGTACTCCAAGGTCGGCTGGAACGCCTCCGACACCCGGGAGCTGTCCTTCTCCGACGTCCGGGTGCCGGCCGCCAACCTGCTGGGCGAGGAGGGCCGCGGCTACGCCCAGTTCCTGCGCATCCTCGACGAGGGACGGATCGCCATCGCGGCGCTGGCCACCGGCCTCGCCCAGGGCTGCGTCGACGAGTCGGTGGCGTACGCCAGGACGCGGCACGCCTTCGGTCGCCCGATCGGCGCCAACCAGGCGATCCAGTTCAAGCTCGCCGACATGGAGATGCGCGCCCACACCTCCCGGCTGGCCTGGCGTGACGCCGCCTCCCGGCTGGTGCACGACGAGCCCTTCAAGAAGGAGGCGGCCCTCGCCAAGCTCTACTCCTCGGAGATCGCCGTGGACAACGCCCGCGAGGCAACCCAGATCCACGGCGGCTACGGCTTCATGAACGAGTACCCGGTCGCCCGCATGTGGCGCGACTCCAAGATCCTGGAAATCGGCGAGGGCACGAGCGAGGTCCAGCGGATGCTGATCGCCAGGGAGCTGGGGGTCTAGGGAGCTCACACAGCCCTACGGCCGGCCCTGCGCGGCGGGGCCGGCCAGCACATCGGGGAGGGGCTGCTTCCAGTGCTGGGCGTGCGGGTAGAGGGCGGCGAAGCGGCCGCGGACCTGCTTGGGGAAGAACACCGGCATCCATGAGCCGTCGGAGAAGCCCAGCTGGTAGTGGCCCGGCATGTAGTCCTTGCAGTCCCGGACCCAGACGATCGTGCGCGGATCGGCCCGCCAGCCCGGCTCGACCGCGAACGAGCCGTCCTTCCCGTCCCCCTGGACATAGACCAGCTGGATACGGCGGTCGGTCAGCAGCAAGATCTTGTGGGCCGCACCGACCGGCTGCAGACCGCGCAGCAGGCCGCCCGCCAGGCTGTCCCACGCGCCCCAGAAGGCGTGCTTCTTCTGCAGGCACTTCTGACGGGCCGCCGGGTCGCCGAAATGCCCGCGCGTCGGCTGGGTCGAGCAGATCACGTCCAGGATGACCGAGACGGTCCTCGACGCCAGGGACCGTTCGTGCCACAACACGCCGCCGAACACGGACAGTTCCAGGTCCTTGGGCGGCGCAGGGGTGGCCTGCATCCGGCAGCTGCCCTTGTCCGCCGGCAGCATGTCCACCACCCGCTCACCGGGTTCGAGAAAGCGCTCCACAGCCGCGCGCAGCCCGCCGCTCTCTGCCGCCATCGGGTCCATCTGACGTCTCCAGCTCCTCGATCGACGAACGGGCCAAATGCCGTGGCCCGCCCGCCAATCGGGACGAACTCACCGCGCCGGCCAGGGCACCTCCGGAGAACGGTAGTAGCCGAGCCCCATGGCGTCCCAGCGGGGTCCCTGCGCGGCCAGCCGCTCCTTGTACGCGTCCCAGTCGTGGGTGGTTGCCGGGGACCAGCCGAGCTCCGCGATGCCGGGCAGCCGCGGGAAGGCCATGTACTCGATGTGCGCCGAGGTCTTGAGGGTCTCGGTCCACAGGGGCGCTTCGACGCCGACGATCGACTCCGCGGGCGCGCCGGCCAGATACGTGCCCGGGTCCCAGTCGTAGGAGCGCTCGACGCCGACGTACCCGGCCCAGTTCAGGCCCAGCGGTGTGTCCTTGTCGTACTTCATGTCGAGGTATCCGCGGTCGGCGGGCGAGAGGATGAGCCCGGTGCCCTTCTTGGCGGCGTCGGCCACCTGGGCGCGCTCCTCCGGGCTCGTCTTGTCGTAGCCCCAGTACTGGGCGACGGCCCCCTTCGCCGGGCGCGCGCCGGTCAGCTGGTGCCAGCCGATCACCTTCTTCCCGTATTTGGCGACCACCGGCTGCACCTTGTCCATGAAGGTCACGTAGTCCTCATGGCTGGTCGAGTGCGCCTCGTCGCCGCCGATGTGAAGGTACGGGCCGGGGGTGAGCGCCGCGATCTCACGGATCACGTCGTCGATGAAGTCGTACGTCACCTTCTTCGGCACGCACAGCGAGCTGAAGCCGACATTGGTGCCGGTGTAGAGCGGCGGTGCGACGCCGTTGCAGTTCAGCTCCGCGTACGAGGCCAGCGCGGCGTTGGTGTGGCCCGGCATGTCGATCTCCGGGACGACCGTCAGATACCGGCTGGCGGCATAGCGCAGGATCTCGCGGTAGTCGTCCTTGGTGTAGTAGCCGCCGGGCCCGCCGCCCACCTGGGTACTGCCGCCGTACGTGGCCAGCCGCGGCCAGGAGTTGATGGCGATCCGCCAGCCCTGGTCGTCGGAGAGATGCAGATGCAGTTTGTTGACCTTGTAGAGCGCGAGCTGGTCGATATAGCGCTTGACCTGCGCGACGGTGAAGAAATGCCGGGAGACGTCGAGCATCGCGCCCCGGTAGCCGTAGCGCGGGGTGTCGGCGATCTCACCGCCCGCGACCCGCCACGGTCCGGGCTGCTCGGTGCGCTTCTCCACGGCCGCGGGCAGCAGCTGCCGCAGCGTCTGGACGCCGCGGAAGAGCCCGGCGGGCCGGCCCGCGCTGATGGTCACTCCGCGGCCGCTGGAGCTGAGCCGGTAGCCCTCCGCGCCCAGCCCCTTGGTCCCGTGGCCGCCGAGCCGGAGCACGATCCCGTCCTTGCCGCTCCTGGTGGTCACCGGCAGGTCGTAGCCGGTGGCGGGGCGCAGCACGCCCGCCAGGTAGCCGGCGACCCGCTTGGCCTTGTCGGAGCCGCCGGGGACGCGGATCCGGGTCCGGTCGCCGATCGTGTACGGGTCCCCGCCGGGGCGTACGGACGCGGGCGCGGGGACCACCTGGTCCAGGGGGGTGGCAGCACGGGCGGCTGCGGGCTGAGGCGGTGCGGCGGCGGTTCCCATCCCCGCCGCCGCGATCAGCAGGAGCGAAAAGAGGAGTCTGCGTCGTCTCATCGACGGTCCCTTCGGCGAGAGCATCGTGCACGGCATGTCTTGCATGGCATGGAGCGACCGAACGGTGACCATGCGTACCTTGCGCCCCGGATCCGGTCAAGGTTTAGACCACTTTCCGGCCGCCATCTTATGGACCTGCCCGATATCGGGCAGGTTTCTTGCGAATCTCGGCGCGGCCCAGCAGTATCAACGGGTGCTCGAACGCCGTACCCGTGGCGCTGACGCAAGTCAGGCGCCCTACGAAGACCTGGTGGACCACCTGGTGCGCAGCACACCGCTGCAGCGCGGTGAGGCCACCCGGGTGGTACTCGACGTACTCGCGTACTTCGACGAGACCACGGAGGAATTCGTCCGCCGGCGCCATCGCGAGCTGCAGTCCCAGGGGCTGCGCAACGATGAGATCTTCGAACGGATCCGCCACGAGATGCCGCACCGCGCCGTGGCTCCGCCGGGTCTCTCGACACGCCAGCTGCGCCGCCTCGTCTACGGCTGACAAACCGGGCATCACACAGTCACAGTCACAAGCAGAACAACAAGAACAGTCACGAATCACCATCGCAACATCCGTCACCAAGATTCATCTCGGAGGGTCACTGTATGTGCGGGATCGTCGGATATATCGGCAAACGCGATGTCGCCCCGCTGCTCCTTGAGGGCCTCCAGCGCCTTGAGTACCGCGGCTACGACTCGGCGGGCATCGCCATCCACTCCAACGGCACCGGCAAGGCCGGGGGCCTGAAGACCGCCAAGGCCAAGGGCCGGGTCCGCGAGCTGGAGTCCCGGCTGCCGAAACGGTTCGCCGGCAGCACCGGCATCGCCCACACACGCTGGGCCACCCACGGCGCGCCGACCGACGAGAACGCCCACCCGCACCTCGACACCGAGGGCAAGGTCGCGGTCGTCCACAACGGCATCATCGACAACGCCTCCGAGCTGCGCGCCCGCCTCACCGCCGACGGCGTGGAGTTCGCCTCCGAGACCGACACCGAGGTGCTGGCCCACCTGATCGGCCGCTCCCAGGCCGAGAAGCTGGAGGAGAAGGTCCGCGAGGCGCTGCGGCACATCGAGGGCACCTACGGCATCGCCGTACTGCACGCCGACTTCACCGACCGCATCGTCGTCGCCCGCAACGGTTCCCCGGTCGTGCTGGGCATCGGCGAGCACGAGATGTTCGTCTCCTCCGACGTCGCGGCGCTGGTCTCGCACACCCGCCAGGTCGTCACCCTGGACGACGGCGAGATGGCCACCCTCAAGGCCGACGACTACCGCACGTACACCACCGAGGGCTCCCGTACGACGGCGACGCCGGAGACCGTCGAGTACGCGGCCGAGTCGTACGACCTGGGCGGCCACGACACGTACATGCACAAGGAGATCTCCGAGCAGGCCGACGCGGTGGACCGCGCGCTGCGCGGCCGGATCGACGACCGTTTCTCCACCGTGCACCTGGGCGGCCTGAACCTCGACGCCCGCGAGGCGCGCGGGGTGCGCCGCGTGAAGATCCTGGGCTGCGGCACCTCGTACCACGCGGGCCAGATCGGCGCGCAGATGATCGAGGAGCTGGCCCGCATCCCCTCGGACGCCGAGCCGGCCTCCGAGTTCCGGTACCGCAACCCGGTCGTGGACCCCGACACGCTGTACGTGGCGGTCTCCCAGTCCGGTGAGACCTACGACGTGCTGGCGGCCGTCCAGGAGCTCAAGCGCAAGGGCGCGCGCGTCCTCGGCCTGGTGAACGTCGTCGGCTCGGCGATCGCCCGCGAGACCGACGGCGGCATCTATGTGCACGCGGGCCCCGAGGTCTGCGTCGTCTCGACCAAGTGCTTCACCAACATGGTGGTCTCCTTCGCGCTGCTCGCCCTGCACCTGGGCCGCATCCGCGACCTGTCCGTCGCGGACGGCAAGCGGATCATCGAGGGCCTGCGCAAGCTGCCCGGGCAGATCGACGAGATCCTCAAGGGCGAGGAGGACGTCAAGAAGCTGGCGGCCAAGTACGCGGACGCCAAGTCGATGATGTTCATCGGCCGGGTGCGCGGTTACCCGGTGGCACGTGAGGCCTCGCTGAAGCTCAAGGAGGTCTCCTACATCCACGCCGAGGCCTACCCGGCGTCGGAGCTCAAGCACGGCCCGCTGGCGCTCATCGAGCCCGCGATGCCGACCGTCGCGATCGTCCCGGACGACGACCTGCTGGAGAAGAACCGGGCCGCGCTGGAAGAGATCAAGGCCCGCAGCGGCCGGATCCTCGCCGTCGCGCACCAGGAGCAGGAGAAGGCCGACCACACCATCATCGTCCCGAAGAACGAGCCGGAGCTGGACCCGATCCTGATGGGCATCCCGCTCCAACTGCTCGCCTACCACACGGCGTTGGCCCTGGGCCGGGACATCGACAAGCCCCGGAACCTCGCAAAGTCCGTGACGGTGGAGTAAATCAACACCGACTCCAACCGAAGCGACAATTGAGCAACCCCCGCGGCGAGCAACCCCCTCCGCGAAAGCGGCGCCGGTTTAGGCGCAAGGGGAGCCGTCGGCTTCGAGCGTGCCACCATACGCGCGAAGCCGACGCCTCCCCTGTGCCGACGTCGCCCATACGTCGGCAGGATGCCGCCGTCCCGGGAACCGTCACCTCCCGGCCGGCAGCACGCAGTTGCCGTGCGCGCGGCCGGTGGGCCCGTTCGCGGCGCGCTCACGTGACCGTTTTCTACCCGTCACAAGCGCACAATCCACCTCTGCGTACGAGGGAAATGCGGCTGCTCACAATCCTCATGACGCCCCCTCAACTGTGCGCAGGACGTGCACAGGGCGAGGAGAACCGCTCACGGCGACGGAGCGACGGAGCGCGGGGAAACGATCCCGCGTCCGGAATTCGCAGCGATCCGTCAGGGGATGACGATCACGGGGCGCTGTGCGCGGCGCGCCAGCCGTCCCGCGACCGAGCCGAAGATCCGGCCGACGATGCCATGCGTGGAGCCGACCACGATCGCGTCGGCCTCGTACTCCCGGCCGACCTCCTCCAGCTCATGGCAGATGTCCCCGCCACGCTCGACGAGGATCCACGGGACCTCGCTGAGATGGTCGGCGCAGGCGAGCTCCAGGCCGAGCACTTCCGTGCGGTGATCGGGCACGTCCACGAAGACCGGGGGTTCACAGCCCGCCCAGACGGTCGTCGGCAGCCGGTTGGCCACATGGACGATGATCAGCCCGGAGCCGAAGCGCCGGGCCATACCGATTGCATACGCCAACGCTCGCTCGCTCGACATGGAGCCGTCGAAGCCGACCACGACGCCGTGCTGGAAGGCTGGGTCGCAGGAGTGGCGTGTCTCTTCCGCCGCTTCCAGGTCCGCCGTCGGATCGGCGACCTGCTTGCGGTCCGCGGGTTCGGGGTTCTTATGACCGGCCATGGGCTGTCTCGGCGAGGAGATCCTCTTGCGGAGGGGCGGGCGGGGAACGGCGATTGACTTGATCCGGCAGTTGACTGAGCTGGCTCGATCGAGGAACGGGAGCCATAGTTCAAAGGGGAACGATACGACTGGGAATCATCTTCCCAAGCCGATACCCCAAGAGTACGGCGCCACTCCTCCGCTGCCCAGAGCCCGCCGCGGACGCAGGGCGCCGCGCGAGGCGGTTCGGGGCCTCGAACGTTCCCCGGAGCATGCCGGAGCGTGGCGCGGATGGCAATGCCCCGCCCTGCCCCCGTACGTACCCATCGCGGTGACCCATGATCGCCGGCAGCGTTGTAGTAGCTGCCTGTCCGAAGGGAGCGCGCGGTGCCCGTACCGTCCGATAGATCACCCGACCCAGTGAGCGATGTCGTGCGCTGGGGCGCATTCAGCTGCGCCCTGGTGCCCGTCGTGCTCCTAGTGAGCGGCGCCTCCCTGGTCGGCGCGGCCGGCACCACCGCCGGTCTCACGGCGGTGACCTGTGTATGCCGCGCACTGCTGCGGAAATCCGAACGGACCGCCGCCCGGGTGCTGGCCGAGAACCCCGGAAGACACCGGAACAGAAGAGGACGTATCCGGACAGGAGCGCATGGGGGCGGCCGCTACTTCGAAGGGCGCACGCCGGGCGAATAAGGCGCCCGCAAGTCTGCGCGCGACCGTTTTCAGCCAACTTCCGGCCAGGTTACCGACCTTGCCCGAACCACCCCCCAACCCTGGCGTGAGCAGGGCGGAAAGGACCGCTGGGCATGGTTGTGCCCTACTGCGAACGGGCAGAGCCGAGACGCGTACTTCCCATGTAGGCCCGACGAGTGGAACGCTTCGTGATCGAATGCTTCGCGCCAAGTTGCCATATCGACATACCAGTGAGTGGTGAACTTGGCACTCAATCCTCACGGGACACAGTAGATTCGATCTTGGTATTTATGGCGGGGGAACTGTGCAGTACCGAGAGGGCGAGACGACCGAGGGGGGCTTAAGTGCCATGAGCCAGGACTCCGCTGCCGTACCAGATGCCGCACGCAAGCTCGCCGCCCGACGACGCCGCGAAATAGTCGCGGTGCTCCTCTTCAGCGGCGGCCCCATTTTCGAGAGCTCCATTCCGCTCTCGGTCTTCGGCATCGACCGCCAAGACGCAGGCGTTCCGAGGTACCGGCTACTTGTGTGCGCGGGCGAAGATGCGCCTTTGCGCACGACCGGGGGGCTCGAACTTTCGGCCCCCTACGGGCTGGAGGCGATCGCCCGCGCCGGGACGGTCGTCGTACCGGCCTGGCGTTCCATCACCCAGGCCCCGCCGCCCGCCGCGCTCGACGCGCTGCGCCGCGCGCATGAAGAAGGGGCCAGAATCGTCGGGCTGTGCACGGGGGCCTTCGTCCTCGCCGCGGCCGGACTGCTCGACGGCCGGCCGGCCACGACACATTGGATGTACGCGCCGACGCTCGCCAAGCGTTATCCGTCCGTCCATGTCGACCCCCGCGAGCTCTTCGTCGACGACGGCGATGTGCTCACCTCCGCGGGGACGGCGGCCGGCATCGACCTGTGTCTGCACATCGTGCGGACCGACCACGGCGCGGACGCCGCGAACGCGCTGGCTCGCCGGCTCGTCGTACCGCCGCGCCGTACCGCCTCCGACATGGGGCACCAGCGCTACCTGGACCGCTCTTTACCAGAGGAGATCGGCGCCGACCCGCTTGCCGAGGTCGTCGCCTGGGCGCTGGAGCACCTCCACGAGCAGTTCGACGTGGAGACGCTGGCCGCGCGCGCCTATATGAGCCGCCGCACCTTCGACCGGCGATTCCGTTCCCTTACCGGGAGCGCTCCCCTGCAGTGGCTGATCACCCAGCGGGTGCTGCAGGCCCAGCGACTGCTGGAGACCTCCGACTATTCGGTGGACGAGGTCGCGGGGCGCTGCGGATTCCGCTCGCCGGTCGCGCTGCGCGGCCACTTCCGGCGGCAACTGGGCGCCTCGCCCGCGGCGTACCGCGCGGCGTACCGCGCGCGCCGGCCGCAGAACGGTGCGCCCGAGCTCGCGCTGCGTCCGGAGCGGGCCGAGCGGCCGGAACGCGGTGAGCGGCCGGCACCGGTCCCCGGCGGGCCGGACCGGTTCTCCGCGGCTGTGGCGGCCGGCCATGGGCAGGCGACCGCACTGGCGGCCGCCGATCCGGGCGAAACCGGCAAACCGCACTCGGACGCGTTCGCCTCGCGGCTGCCGGAAGCTCCGGTCGGCCGTGGTGCGGGGCGGCCCGTGCTCCCCGGTCAGCGTGAGCGCCCCGTAGGGTGAGACGTATGAACGATCGCATGGTGTGGATCGACTGCGAGATGACCGGACTCTCGCTGGCGAATGACGCACTCATCGAGGTGGCCGCACTGGTCACCGACTCCGAGCTGAACGTGCTGGGCGACGGGGTGGATGTGGTGATCCGCCCCCCGGCCGAGGCACTGACCACGATGCCGGAGGTGGTGCGCCAGATGCACACCGCCTCCGGCCTGCTCGACGAGCTGGACAACGGTACGACGCTGGAGGCGGCCGAGGCACAGGTGCTTGCGTACATCAAGCAGCATGTGCCGGAGCCGGGCAAGGCGCCGCTGTGCGGAAACTCCGTCGGCACGGACCGCGGCTTCCTGCTGCGCGACATGCCGACGCTGGAGAACTATCTCCACTACCGGATCGTCGATGTGTCGTCCGTGAAGGAACTCGCCCGGCGCTGGTTCCCGCGGGCCTACTTCAACAGTCCGGACAAGAACGGCAACCACCGGGCGCTGGCCGACATCCGCGAATCCATCGCGGAATTGCGCTACTACCGGGAGGCGGTCTTCGTGCCGCAGCCCGGGCCCGACTCGGACACCGCGAAGGCCATCGCGGCGAAGCACGTTCTGCCTGCCGAGGCACAGTCCGCACCGCAGTGACGCAGCTCGCTCCCGGGGCCACGAAACCCGGGAGCGAGCACCCCTCCAGACCCTGTACACTTTTTCTCAGCCGGTGGGGAAAAAGAACCACACAGCACCGGTCATGGTGGGTATAGCTCAGCTGGTAGAGCACCTGGTTGTGGTCCAGGATGTCGCGGGTTCAAGTCCCGTTACTCACCCCAAGGGATCGGCCCCGAATCGCGAAAGCGGTTCGGGGCCGATCTTTTTGCTGACATAGGGTCGGCGCATGGTGATCCGATTACGTCGGCCTTGGCGCGCCAGGGCGGCTGTTGTTCTCACGGCGCTGGTGCTGGCCGCGGTCGGGGTGACGATGCTGTGGCGCGACGTACCCGCCCCGTATCAGCCGAAGCAGTGGGAGCTGCACCAACCGGGGATGGCCGTCGCGTACCAAAGCTTCGCCCTGCGCGAGGAACCACCCGGGCCGGCCACGATCACCGGCGCCGTGCTGCTGGCCGGCGCGCTGGCACTGTCCGGCGGGTGCCTGTTCATCCGCCGTCAGTAGCCGATGGTGAAGCGCTCGCCGATGTGGCGGGGCTGCTCGATCTCGTCGACGAGGGCCACCGCGTAGTCCTCGGCGGAGATACGGCTGCTGCCGTCGGCGGCGGTGACCAGGTCGTCGGTGCCGGTGCGGTACGTGCCGGTGCGCTCGCCGGGCTCGATGGTGGCGGCCGGGCTGACGTTGGTCCAGCGGACGTCGGAGACGGTGCGGTAGTAGTCGAGGGCGTCGCCGTGCGCGTGCATGATCTGCAGCAGGAACTCGGGGAGGCCGTCCGCGTCCCAGACCTGCTTGCCCTCGGGGGTGCGCAGTGAGCCTGCGCCGCCGACGGTGATCAGGCGCGGGGCCGCTTCGCCGAGGGTGCGGAGTCCGGTGACGAGGGACTTGGCGGCGGGCTCGATGGTGGCGACATGGCCCGGCCCGTCGCCGCCACCGACCGCGCTCACCAGAACGTCCTGGCCCTTGGCCACCGCCGTGACCGAGGCCGGGTCGAGGATGTCGCCGGTGGTCACGGTCAGGTTCGGGTGGGTCGTGGCGATCTTCGCGGGGTCGCGGACGACCGCGGTGACCTGGTGACCGCGCTGCAGGGCCTCGTTGAGGATGCGGCTGCCGATGGTGCCGTTGGCCCCGAAGAGAGCGATCGTGGACATGGTGGTCTCCCAGCTGTATCTGTGCGTCCGGTAAGGACTTCCGTTTTCCGTCATCAGCCGCGCTGACGTCTTCTATGCTATGGGCACCAGCGGGACATTTCGGGGTAGCGAGGAGACGGGTGATGGTCAAAATGCGACAAGGGGGTGGGGAGCCGGTTCCGGAGATCCCGGAGGTGGCGTTCTCCGCGCCCGCCGGGCGGCCCGCCGGTGTGGAGGTGATGACGCTGGATGAACTGCGTGCCCGGGCCGATGCCTGCCAGCTGTCCACACCACACCGGCCCGGCTTCCACCATCTGCTGAGGCTGGAAAGCGGCCGGCTGATGCACAGCGTCGACTTCCGGGAGCACCTCCTCACCCCGGGCGACCTGCTGTGGTCGCGGCCCGGTCAGGTCCAGCACTTCGGCGATCTGACCCGGGCGGACGGGCTGCTGGTGCTCTTCGAAGCCGGCTTCCTGGACCCGGCCACCGCGGCCGCCGCCCGGATCGAGGACTGGTACGGGCCGGCCGTACGGCATCCCGAAGGGGCGGCGGCTCAGGGGGTGGACGACGCACTGCGGCAGCTGCACCGCGAGTTCGGCGCGCTGGGCGGGCTGCCGCTGGAGGTGCATGTCGAGGTGCTGCGGCATCTGCTGGCGGTGCTGGTGCTGCGGGCCGCGCACCCGGCCGGGGCGTCGGACGGCGGGCACGAGGGCGACGGCACGTGCGAGGCCGGCGAGACGTATCTGCGGTTCCGGGACGCGGTGGAGCGGGAGTTCACCCGCAGCCGCCAGGTCGCAGACTACGCCCGGTCGCTGGGCTATGCGCCGCGCACCCTCTCCCGGGCCACCGAGGCCGCCGCCGGGATCGGCGCGAAGGAGTTCATCGACCGCCGGGTGGTGCTGGAGGCCAAGCGGCTGCTGGCGCACGGCGACCAGTCGGCGGCCCGGATCGCGGACCGGCTGGGCTTCGCCGACGCCACCAACTTCAGCAAGTTCTTCCAGCGGCGGGCGGGGACCACCCCGATCGCGTTCCGCACGGCCGTACGGGGCGGGGCGGCTGCCGGGGGCGGTCCGGACACATAAGGCGGGGCGCAGCGGGTGGGGGTGGAAGCCGCTGCGCCCCGCTTAGGGGGCGGTCCGGGTGGGGGGACGGGACCGGAGCCGCCGCGTCGGTCAGCCGGTGTGCGCCGCGAACGCCTTGGTGAAGTCCAGCGGCTGCTGCTCGATGGAGCTGCAGGTCGGCTGCGCGGAGTGGGACCCGCCGCCCTCGCAGGCCTTGTCACGGGTCGAGGACCACATCGACAGCCAGGCCAGGTGCTTGTCCTGGGCGAACTTCGCCAGCTCGGTGGCGTCCTCGACCTTGAAGACCTCGTTCTGGACGTCGTTGACGCCGATCATGGGGGTCACGGCGACGGTCTTCCAGGCGTCCGCGTCGCCGAGCCCGAGGGCCTTCTTGATCTGGCCCTGGGTGGCGGTGGCGGCCTGGGTGGCGTAGGCGCCCATGTCGCCGTCGTAGGAGGGTCCGTAGTCCATCGCCATGATGTTGACGGCGGAGATCTTCACACCGTTCTTCTTGGCGTCGGCGACCAGGTTCACGCCGTCCTGGGTGAGCCCCTCGGGCATGACCGGCAGCGTGAAGGACACATCCAGGTCGGGGTGCTTCTTCTGGAGTTGCGCGATGGCCTGGGCGCGGCGGGTGTTGGCCGCGGTGTCGGGGAGCGCGCCGCCCTCGATGTCGAAGTCGACCTTGGTCAGCTTGAACTGGTCGATGGCCTTGCCGTACGCGGCGGCCAGCTCGTCGGCGGAGCTACAGGCCAGGCCGAGTTCGGAGCCGTTGGCGCCGCCGAAGGAGACCCGGACGTCGCCGCCGGCCGCCCGCAGGTCGGGTATCTGCTTGGCCACCGGGTCGTCGCCCAGCTCCACGGCGCCGCCCCACTTGGGCGTGCAGCCGCCGCCGGAGGTGACGAACGCGAGATTGAAGTTCTTCACACCGGTCTTCTGGGCGGTGTCGACGATGTCGTAGGCGGGCGTGAGGGAGGTGTCGACGTACGGGGCGAAGCCGGCGCCCGCCTTCGCGGGGGCGGTCTCGTTCTGCGGCGCCTTGGTGGCCAAGGCCGAGCCGGCGATGGCGAACGCGCCGCCGGCCGCGACCGTGACGGCCACCGCCGTCCCGATCAGCTTGGTGGTACGGCTCATGCGCCGACGGTGTGCCGAGGAACTCATCTGTGCCTGCCTGTCGTCACGTGGGGGGCTGGGCGTATCCGTGCCCGGGGGTTGTCCCGCACGCTAGCGACCCCGAACCGGACAAAAGGCCAGTTCGGTACGGCAGTTGGCGGAATTATGGCCGCCTTAAGGAAGGGGAAGGGAGCGGTTAAGAGCACCCGGTCCCGGGCGTACCGCTGGGGCCTGTCCGACCCTCGCCCATCGGACAGGCCCTAGGCGCGCGCGGCCCGCCGCCGCCGGGTGCCGAGCGTGCGGCGCAACCGGTGGCCGCGGCGGATGCCGAGGTGTGCGCGCCCGTTGTCCAGCGCCAGCCAGACCCGTACCTCGGTGCCGCCGAGTACGGAGCGGCCGATACGCACATCGCCGCCGGTCGATTCGGCCAGCCGCCGCACGATGTCCAGGCCGAGGCCGGTGGAGCCTCCCCCAGCCACCTCTGGGACGTGCCCCCGCCCGCCGCCCGACCAGCCGCGGCGCAGCGCCGCATCCGGGTCCGCGATGCCCGGCCCGGCGTCCGAGACCAGCACGATCACCGCCTCTTCGGCGTTGTGGACGTCCACCGCGAAGGCGGTGCCCTCGGGGGTGTGCCGGAAGACATTGCCGAGCATCGCGTCGAGGGCGGCGGCGAGTTCGGGGCGGGCGACGGGAATGCGTACGGGACGGTCCGCGCCAGCGACGCGGACGGTGCGCCCCTCGTCCTCGGCGAGCGCCGACCAGAAGCCCATCCGTTCGCGGATCACCTCGGCGGCGTCGCAGCCGGCCGCGGCGACGGCCTGCTGGGTGTGCGACTTCTGCTCGCGGGCGGTGCGGATGATCAGGTCGACCTCGCGCTCCAGCTGTTCGACGGCGGCCCGGGTCTGGTCGGCGGCGGGCCCGTCGCCGAGCGAGGCGGCGTTCAGCCGCAGCACGGTCAGCGGGGTGCGCAGCCGGTGCGAGAGATCGGCGGCCAGTTCGCGTTCGTTGGCGAGCAGTTGGACGACCTGGTCGGCCATGGAGTTGAAGGCGACGGCCGCGGACCGCAGCTCCTTGGGGCCGTCCTCCTGGACCCGTACGCCCAGCTTGCCCTTGCCCAGGTCGTGTGCGGCACCCGCGAGCCGCTCGGCCGGGCGCACCATACGGGTGCCGAGCCGGTCGGCGACCGCGACCGAACCGACGATGAGCGCGAGGCCGACGCCGGCCAGCACCACCCAGGAGGTGGTGACGCCGTTGGTGAGCGCGTCGTCGGGGACATAGACCTCGACGACCGCGATACCGGAGGCGACGGCGGTGGGCTGGAGCAGCGAGGAGCCGCCGGGGACCGGCGAGATGGAGGCCCGGCCGAGCTTGACGGCGGCCTCGACGTCCTCGGGGTCGGCCCGCCGGGTGCCGATCTCGGAGGGCCTGCCGCCCTTGGCGCCCGCCGGGACATGTACGCCGATGCGGCCTCCGCGGCCGGTCTCGGCGCTGGCCACGGCGCGCTCCAGCTGGGTGCGGTCGGTGGTGATGGCGAGGACCGGGCCGATGGTGGCGGCCTGCCGCTCGGCGTTGGAGAACGCGCGGTCGCGGGCCATCTCCTTGACGACGAGCCCGAGGGGGACGGCGAACGCGACCACGACCATCGCGGTGACCGCCAGCGCCACCTTGACCAGGGCCCATCTCACGGCATCTCGTCTTTCGCTTCTCCGCCCGCGAGGCGCAGAGGTGCGGCTTTCGCCTTCGTCTGCGGCCCGGCGGCCTCGCGTGCTCCCCCAGCTACCGCTGGGAGGTGCCCCCAGCTCACTGTGGTGGCTCCAGCTTCACGCCGACGCCGCGCAGGGTGTGCAGATACCGCGGTTTGGCCGCCGTTTCGCCTAGTTTGCGGCGCAGCCAGGAGAGATGGACGTCGATGGTCTGATCGTCCCCGTAGGACTGCTGCCAGACCTCGGCGAGCAGTTCCTTGCGCGGGACGACGACGCCGGGGCGCCCGGCGAGGAAGGCCAGCAGGTCGAATTCCCTGCGGGTCAGATCGAGGGTGACGCCGTCCAGCTCGGCCTGCCGGCGCAGCGGGTCGATGGACAGCCCGCCGACCTGGATCAGCCGTGAGGGTGGTTCTGCGCCGGCCGCGGTGGCGCGGGAGCGGCGCAGTACGGCCGACATCCGGGCCGAGAGGTGTTCGACGGAGAACGGCTTGGTGAGGTAGTCGTCAGCGCCGTCGTTCAGCAGCCGTACGATTTCGGCCTCGTCGTCCCGGGCCGTGGCGATGATCACGGGGACGTCGGTGATGCCGCGCAGCATCTTCAGCGCCTCGGAGCCGTCCAGATCGGGCAGGCCGAGGTCGAGGATGACCACGTCGAAGCCGACCTGCGCCACCTCGCGCAGCGCCTCCAGAGCGGTACCGACGCTGCGTACCGCATGGGCGGCCTCGGTCAGATGCCGGATGAGGGCCGAGCGTACGAACTGATCGTCCTCGACGACGAGCACACGAGCCATGAGCGGCACCGTACGCCATTCGGGCGGGTTTCCTTACCGGGTGTTGACAGGAAAGCGGCGTCTGTCCGCTGCCGGGGACGGGCTGCAACCGGGCGGGCGGGTGGTGCAGTATGAGCCGAATGCAACGAGGACTGGTTCATGCGGCGGCCTGGACGCTGGCGACCGGCGCCGCGGTCACGCTGTCGTGGTTCGGCGTGCACACCGTGCTGTCCGGCACTGCGTACGACGCGCCGCGGGCGCTGCCCCTTTCCGACCAAATGCCCTCCTCGGAGGCCCAGGCAGCCGCCGGTGTCTCACCGCGCGCCTCCTCCACCCACCGCCCCAAGCCCTCCGGGACGGCCGGCCACAGCCCCTCCCCCGGCAGCGAGACGTCCAAGCGGTCCACTCCCGCCGGCTCCGATGGCGGGCTCACGGGCGGCCCCTCGTCCACCCCGCCGACCGGCTCGGCTTCCGGTGGCCAGGTCAAGAGCTACTCCACGGTGGGCGGCCGGGTCGTCCTCGACCTGCGCAGCGACTCCGCCGAGCTGGTGAGCGCGACCCCCAACGCGGGCTGGGAGATGCAGGTCTGGCCGCAGGACAAGTGGCTCCGGGTCGACTTCACGAGCAAGAGCGGCCATACGTCCGTGATCTGCACGTGGAACGACCACCCGCCGATGGTCGACATCAACAACCATGCGACGTAGGGGGTGGGCGAACACATCCCCTAGGGGGTGTGTGGGCCCCCTGCGGGGCCACAACGCGGGGGCGCTGGACGGTATTCCTGTGGCTCACATCGAGGTCGGCATCAACGTGAGCACCAATGTAGGTGTCAACGTAGGTGTGCCAACCTAGGTGTCAACGTTGGTGCCGACCTAGGTGCCGACCTAGGTACCAACGTACGTGTCAACGCGAGCGTCAGCGTGAGTATCAACGCGGATGTCAACACGGATGTCAACGCGGGCGTCAACGCAGGCGTCACTCGAAGACCTCCGGCGGCGGGGCCGGTGACGCGACCGCGGTGGCGTCGGTGACCGGCGCCGCGCCGCCGGTGAAGTCCAGCAGGGCCCGGCCGTGTTCGACCCGCCCGGTCTGCGGATCGGTCGCCGCCCGCCGGGTCAGCTCGGCGACCGGCAGCTCCCGGTCGGCCGCCAGCAGGACTGCGTTGCCGAACCGCTTGCCCCGGAGCACCGCGGGGTCGGCGGTCAGGCACAGCTCGGGGAAGACCGTGCGGACGGTGGCGATCTGGCCGCGCAGAAAGCGCAGCGGCGGCCCGTCCGCGAGGTTCGCCGCGTAGAAGCCGCCGGGCCGCAGCGCCCGCCGGACGTCCGCGACGAACTCGGTGCTGGTCAGATGCGCGGGTGTACGGGCGCCGCCGAAGACATCCGCGATGATCAGGTCCGCCCAGCCGTCCGGGGTCTTGGCGAGTCCCTCGCGGGCGTCCCCGCCGCGCACCTTGATCCGCCAGCCGCTCTCCAACGGCAGTTCGCGGCGCACCAGTTGGACGAGCGGTGCGTCGATCTCCACGACCTGCTGGGTGGAGCGCGGCCGCGTCGCGGCGACATAGCGCGCCATGGTCAGCGCGCCGCCGCCGAGGTGCAGGACCCGCAGCGGCTTGCCGGGCGGTGCGGCCAGATCCGCGAGATGTCCGAGCCGCCGCTGATAGGCGAAGTCCAGATACGTCGGGTCGTCGAGGTCCACATGCGACTGCGGGGCGCCGTCGATCAGCAGCGTCCAGCCGCGCGGCCGGTCCCGGTCGGGCCGCAGCTCCGCGACCCCGCCGTGCACCGTCTCCGCGACGGACTCCGGGCCGCCGCGCCCGCGTCTGCTCTTCGCCATGCGGTCAGTATGACGCGCGTCCGTCGTACCGTCTCCGCTGGTCAGGGCGGTGGCGCCGGCCGCGGCAGAATGGCGGGCCACCCATGACCGAGGTCACGGGCGGCCCGCCGCTGCACACCACGACCCGGGCCGGCCCGATGCCCTTCCGGACCGGCGGTCAGGTCACCTGTTGATGCAGACGTTCCCGAAGGCCGGGTTCAGAATCCCGATGAACACGTCGATGCTGTTGCCGCACACGTTGATCGGGATGTTGATCGGCACCTGGATGTTGTTGCCGCTCAAGAAACCAGGCGAGCCCACGGCGAAGCCCTTCGCAACGGCACCGCCGCCGTGGCCGCAGCCGTGACGACCGAAACCGCCGTGGCCGCCATGCCCGCCACGGCCGAAGCCACCGTGGCCGTACCCACCGTGGCCGCCGTGGCCTCCGTGGCCGCAGCGGTGGTGGCCGGAGCCTTGCTGGCTTTGGCCGCGATGGCCATCAGAGCCGCCGGCGGTGGCGACGCCCGCGCCACCGAGCACCATGGCACAGCTGGCCGCGGCCAACGTGGCAGTTGTGACGAACCGCTTCATCACCGTTCTCCTTTCAGTTTTCGAATGGGGCATCGCGATCAACGAACCAAAACTGTCAGGGATGCGGGCGTTCATCCTTCCGCTAAAAAGTTGGTCCAACCGGAAGACATCATGTCACCATCCGCGAAGTCCGGTATTCCGCTGATCGGAATCCCCGACGGGCACAGCGGCGTGCCTGCCGCGATTTCCAACATGATTTCTGTCAGAGTGCTCTCCTGTTTGACTGATTGAAGTCGGAGAGGGAGCCATGCGGAAGTCGATGGACCGCACCGGGCGCGGCGCCGTATGCGTACTTGCGTCCTTGGCATTGTCGGCCGCCCTGTCTTCGGCAGTGGCCACACCGGCGCCCAAGGAAGCCTCGCGAATTCCTTTTCAGGAGCGCTATCACGTGACGCAGCACGGCGGTTTCGCGCGCGCGGCCAACTCCTCGGTCACCTGCGATCCCGCGGTGGCCGGTGCGAGCACGCCGTGCGCGTCGGCCCAGCAGGGCTACACCGGTGCCAACGGCCACTACCAAATGGCGTACATCGACATCGACTCCGACCCCAACACCTACAACTCCAGCAGCGCGGACCTGCGGATGCCGGTCGGCTCCCGGGTCAGCTACGCCCGGCTGTACTGGGGCGGGAACCTGCGGGCCGGCGAGCAGAAGCCGGCCAAGGACAACGGCCGGGTGCTGCTCGCCGAGCCCGGCGGCCAGTACAAGCAGGTGCTCGCCGACACCGTCACGGGCCATCGCACGACCTCCACGACCGACGGCTTCCAGGCGTCCGCGGATGTCACCAAGCTGGTGCGCGGCAGCGGTTCCGGGGCGTACACGGTGGCCCAGGTCAATGTGGCGAAGGGGCATTCCACGGCCGGCACCTGGGGCGGCTGGACACTGGTCGTCGCCTACGAGAACGCCGGGCAGCCGCTGCGGAAGCTCGCGTTGTGGGACGGGTTCCAGCCGCTGGACGCGAGCGGCCGGGCGCCTGCGGTGAATCTGCACAGAATGC
Organism: Streptomyces sp. NPDC050636; assembly: GCF_040654775.1. Lineage (NCBI taxonomy): Bacteria > Bacillati > Actinomycetota > Actinomycetes > Kitasatosporales > Streptomycetaceae > Streptomyces > Streptomyces sp. NPDC050636. The sequence goes on along the minus strand of NZ_JBFAIP010000003.1, from coordinate 62,412 downwards.
GGATCCCGGCGGGTTCAAGCGGACTCGTGGGCGTGGCGGCATACAACGGAGACCGCGGCACCGTAAATGACTCGCTCTCCGTCGCGGTCGACCGGAACACGCCGGGACTCCTTACGGACGCCGCCAATCCAGCGAATGATGTGATGAATTCGACCATCACGGATTTCGGCCAGGAGACGGTCCGGCAGCCGGCCTATCGGAACACCCTCGGATTTGATTCCGACGTATTCGACATCACCCCTGTTCTTCGCTCCGGCGGCGACCGTCTCACTTTCCGGTTCGGCGCCGGCAATGAGGAATACCTGCTCGGCGCGCTCTTCGTCCAGGCCGATAGCGGGCGCTGAGCGGCGGGCACCGGAAATTCCCGCGGAGATTTCTGTCAGCCCGGCGATCAGGGAGCAGTGCGCGTGCTGCCGCAAGACTTGCCGTCCGAAGAGCGGCCTACCGCTCTCAGCGTTCCGAGCGTTCCCAGCGTTCTTCACGTATGCCAGCCCGTAGACGGCGGGGTCGCCCGGGTCGTCGCCGACCTGGTGCGGGCCCAAGTGGCGGCCGGGCTGCGGGTCGTGGTGGCCGCGCCGCCCGGTGGCAGGCTTCATCGGGACGTCGCCGTGGCGGGCGCCGAAGTGGCCCTCTGGTTCGCGGAGCGGTCCCCCGGGCGGTCGCTGGCCGGCGAGACCCGGCGGCTGGCCCGGCTGATCCGCCGTACGGGGCCCGACCTCGTCCATGCGCACAGCGCGAAGGCCGGGCTCGCCGCCCGACTGGCGGTACGCGGCCGGGTCCCGACCGTCCATCAGCCGCACGCCTGGTCCTTCGAGGCGGTCGGCGGCCCGACCGGGCGGCTGGCGCTCGCCTGGGAGCGGTTCGCCACGCGCTGGTCGGACCGGGTGCTGTGTGTGAGCGAGGCGGAGCGGCTGCGGGGCGCGGCGGTGGGGGTGACGGCCCGGTGGGCGGTGATCCGCAACGGCGTGGACCTGGAACGTTTCGGTTTCTCGCCCGCCGATACGGACGAGGTGGCGCGGCGACGGCTGCGTGCCTCCCTCGGAGTGCTCAGGCAACTGCCCCCCGACGCGCCCCTGGTGGTGTGCGTGGGGCGGCTGTGTCCGCAGAAGGGCCAGTTGACGCTGTTGCGGGCCTGGCCCGAGGTCAGCGCGGCGGTCCCGGACGCCCGCCTCGTCCTGGTCGGCGACGGGCCGGACCGCCGGCTCCTCCAGGAGGCCGCGCCGCCCGGCGTGCTGTTCGCGGGCCCGGCCGACAACGTCGTTCCCTGGTACCGCGCGGCGGATCTGGTGGTCCTGCCGTCGCGCTGGGAGGGCATGGCGCTGGCCCCTCTGGAGGCGATGGCCTGTGCCCGCCCGGTGGTGGTCACCGATGTGTGCGGGGCCCGGGAGAGCCTGCCGCCCGGATCGGCGTCCCGCTGTCTGGTGCCACCGGACGACCCGGCCGCCCTGGCCCGGGCCCTGCGCGGTCTGCTGACCGCTCCTCAGCTGCGCGTGACGCTGGGCCGCCGGGCCCTGGAGCACGTGCGGACGACATACGACGTGCGGCGAACGACGGCAGCGGTTCTGGATCTGTACCGCGAACTGCTCGGTCTGCCGTGCCCCACGAGCAGGGAGCAGATCAGGCGATGACGACGGAGAGCGCGGACGCACCCCATTCCGCCCCGTTCCTGCCCCGGCCCGCGGCCACCCGGCCGACAGCCGTCAGGGTCCATCCGCCGCGCCGGCCCGGACGTGACACGCCGCTGCCACCCGGCCCCGGCCGCGCCGTACGGAACCGGACCACCGCCCCGCTGCTGGCCGCCGACTGCCTGGCCACCACCGGCGCGGCGTTCCTGGTGCACGACCCCGCACCGGTGCCGGCGCTGCTCGGCCCGGTCGTGCTGTGCCTGCTGGTGCTCAACAGCCATGCCGGGCTCTACCGTCCAGGCCTCGCCCCGACCGCGCTGGGTGACCTCCCCGCGCTGCTGGGCCGGGCCGTCGTCTGCTGGTGCGCGACGGCCGCGGCGCTGGCGGCCGTCCACCCCGGGCGGTCGCTGGACCCGGCCGCGCTGCTGTGCGCACCGGCGGTGCATGCCGTGCTGGCGTGCGGCGGCCGGGCCGCGGTCTACCGGGCCCGGCGCGCCGCGGCCCGCCGCAGGCCGCGCTCCACGCTGATCGTCGGCGTGGACCTGGCGGCCCGTCAGCTCGCCGCCGCGCTGCACGCGCACCCGGAGTACGGCCTGCGCCCGGTGGGCCTGGTCGCCCTCGGCGCCGTCGTCCCCGGGGCGCCCGGCGGCCGGCCGCCGGAGCCGGGGGGCGAACTGCCGCTGCCGCGGCTCACCTCCCCCCAGGACATCATGCGGGCCGTCGTCCAGAACACCGTGCGGGACGCGGTGTTCACCCGGCCGCCGGAGGCCGATCCGCAGACCGCCGCGCTGCTGCGGCGGTTCGTCGACCAAGGCTCCGCGATCTGGCTGGCGGGCGCCGCGGCCGGGTACGACGGCCGATCACCGGGGCCGGGCGGTGAACACCTGTGGGGCTTCGCCTGCCGTCGGCTGGACACCGCCGCGCCGCGGCACGGCGGCCGGGGCAAGCGGACGTCGGACGTCGTGCTGGCCGCGGTCCTGCTGCTGGCGGCCGCTCCCGTGCTGGTGGGCTGCGCGCTGGCCGTGCGGCTCTCCGACGGGCCCGGCGTGATCTTCCGGCAGGAGCGCATCGGCCGGCACGGGCGCGCCTTCATGCTGCTCAAGTTCCGCACCCTCCTCCCCCGCGACGAGCACGAGTCGGCGACGCGCTGGAGCGTGGCCGACGACCGGCGGATGAGCCGGGTCGGCCGGCTCCTGCGACGCACCTCGCTGGACGAGCTGCCGCAGCTGTGGAACGTCCTGCGCGGCGATATGAGCCTGGTCGGCCCGCGCCCTGAACGCCCCTATTTCGTCCAGCAGTTCACCCAGAGCTACCCGGACTACGGCGCCCGCCACCGGATGCCGGCGGGCATCACGGGGCTGGCGCAGGTGCACGGCCTGCGCGGCGACACCTCCATCGAGGACCGGGCGCGCTTCGACAACCGCTACATCGACAGCTGGTCGCTGTGGCAGGACGCGCAGATCATGCTGCGCACCGTGGGCTCGCTGTTCCGGATGGAGGGCAGATGAGCGCGGGCGCGCCGGCATCCGTACTGTCCGGCCGATGGGACGTGGCCGGCCGGGCCGGGGCGTCGGCGGCGCGGTACGCACCGCTGGTCCCGGCGGTGGCGACCGTCCTGCTGCTGTGCGTACCCGCCGACCGGGGCGATGTCGCGGCCGCCGGCAAGATCACCCCGGCCGATGCGGCCTCCGCCGTCCTGGTGGTCTGCTGCGCAGTCCGGCTGCTGCGGCGGCGCGCCCGGCCGCTGGACCGCCGGGCCGTCCTCGTCCTCGGCGCGCCCGCGGTGGGGCTCGCGGTGGCCACCATCGCCTCCGCCGACCCGGCCGCCAGCCTGCCCGGCTTCGTCCGCCATCTGCAGATCTTCGTGCTGGTCCCGGCCGCGCTGGTGCTGACGCTGCGCACCGCCCGGGACTTCCGGGTGGTGGCCGGGTCGGTGGTGCTGCTCGCCCTGGTGCAGGGCGCGATCGGCGTGCACCAGTATCTGACCGGCACCGGCGCCTCGTATATGGGAGAGAACGTCCGGGCGGTCGGCACGTTCGGCCCGCTGGACATCATGGGGATGTCCACGGTCGTCGCCTACGGGCTGATGGCCGCGCTGGCCCTGGGCCTCGCGCCGGACACCGACGCGCCCCGCTGGCTGCGGCCGGCCGCCCTGGGCAGCGCCGCCGCGCTGGTGCCACCGCTCGCGGTGTCGTTCAGCCGGGGCGCCTGGATCGCCACGGCGACGGCCGTCGTCGTCGTGCTGCTGCTGGCCGGACTGCGCCTGGCGGTACGGACGCTGGCGGTGCTGGTCGCGCTGGCGGTGGTGCTGGTCGGCGGGGCCGGGGCGGGCTCCGAGATGCTGAGCCGGCGGGTCACCAGCATCACCACGGTCTCCGAAGCCCCGGACCGTTCGGTCACCGACCGGTACTCGCTGTGGGCCGCGGCGGCCGGTATGTGGCGCGACGCCCCGGTGACCGGCGTCGGCCTCAAGGGTTTCCCCGCCCACCGCGACAGCCATGCCTCGCTCGGCCTGTCCTCGGGCAGCGAGATCGCGGGCGCCGGACTGGCTTTCCAACGGGAGCCGTTGCTGTCGCCGCACAACATGTATCTGCTGGTGCTGAGCGAGCAGGGACTGATCGGGATCACGGCTCTGGTCGGCAGTTGGGCGGCGCTGCTGGTGTGGGCCCTGCGGCGCCTGACCGCCGCCCGGCGCAGCGGCCGGCACGCCGACTGCGGGCTGGCCGCGACCGGCCTGCTGGTCTGGCAGAGCGTCGACTTCCTCTCCTCCGACATCGGCGGCCCGTCGACGGTGCTGAGTGCGGTGCTGTTCGGGCTGGTGGGCTGGTGGGCGCTGGCCGCGCCGGTGGGTGGACGGGCAGCGGGACGGATCCGCGATGAGTGAGACGGCCTCCCCGCACCGGGCGCCCGCCGGGACGTTGCCCGTCCCGGCGGCCGTCTCCGTACCGCCGCCGGCCGGCCCCCCGGGCCCCGGCGGCGGTACGGATCCCGGCGGCCCCAGCCCCCTCGGCCGCTTCCTGGCCCGCGCCGCCGCGATCACCGCGGCGCTGACCGCCGCCGGGGCGCTGTTCGGGCTGCTGCGGGACCAGGCCCTCGCGCATCTCTTCGGCGCGGGCCGCGAGACCGATGCGTTCCTGGTGGCCTGGACGGTGCCGGAGATGGCGGCCACGCTGCTCATCGAGGACGCCATGGCGCTGCTGCTGATCCCGGCGTTCAGCCTCGCACTGTCCGCACGGGCAGCCCAGGCGGCGCCGGACACCGGCGAACTGCCGGACCCGGTACGGGCCCTGCTGGCCGCCACCTTCCCCCGGCTCTTCGGCGCCCTCGCCTGCGGCTCCGCGCTCCTCGCCGTCGGCGCTCCACTGCTCGTCCGGGTACTGGCCCCCGGCCTGGCCGACCCGGGCGCGGCCGTCGACTGCACCCGGCTGACCTCGCTGACCGTCCTCACCTTCGGCGTCGCCGGCTACTTCAGCGCCGCGCTGCGCGCCCACCGCAGCTTCGTCCCGCCCGCCGCGATCTACGTCGCGTACAACCTCTGCATCATCGGCACGATGCTGGCGCTGCACCCGGTCTGGGGGGTGCGGGCCGCCGCGGCGGGCGTCGCGCTCGGGGGTGCCGCGATGACGCTCGTCCAACTGCCGTCCGTCCTGCGGAGGTTGCCGACCAGCCGACGGCAGCGGCCCCGGCGGGCGGCCGGGACGCGGGTGACGCTGGGGTTCGCCCTGCTGGCGCCCGTCGTCTGCTTCGCGGTCAGCCGGCAGGCACAGGTCCTGGTCGAACGGTTCCTCGCCGCATCGCTGCCGGCCGGCGCCATCTCGCATCTGAACTATGCGCAGAAGGTCGCGCAGATGCCGATGGTGCTGTCGCTGATGATCTGCACCGTCACCTTTCCCGTCGTGGCGCGGGCGGTCGCCGACGGCGAGGCGGACCGGGCCAGGCGCCGGGTGGAGCGCGATCTGACGCTGGCCGGGCTGGTGGTGCTGCTGGGCGCCGCGTATGTGATCGCCTGCGCGCCGCAGATCATCGAAGTCCTCTTCCAGCGCGGCGCGTTCACCGCCGAGGACACCGCCGCCACCGCGTCGGTGATGCGGGTCTACGCGCTCGGGCTGCTCGGCCACAGCCTGGTCGGCGCCCTCATCCGGCCGTTCTTCGCCGCCGCCCGGCCCACCTGGTACCCGGCCGCCGCGATGGCGGCCGGGCTGCTGATCACCGTCGTCGCCGGGCTGTTCGCGGTCCGGTGGTGGGGCGTCCACGGCATCGCGGCCGCCAACGCGGCCGGTATCACCGCCACCGCGCTGCTGTTGCTGCGCGGCCTCGGCACCCGGGTCGTCGCCATCGGGGTACGCCGGGTCGGCGCCGGACTCGGCCGGCTGACGCTGGCGGCCGCCGCGGCCGCGGCCACGGGCGGCCCCCTCGCGGCGCTCTCCGCACTCGCCGCACCCTCGGCGTCTGCGCTGCTCGGCGCGGCGGCCGGCGCGCTGCTGGTGCCCGCCGTCTTCGCCGGCACCGCCCTCGCCCTTCGGACCCCCGAGGTCCGGCAGTTGCTCACCGCCGTCAAAGGAAAGCTCGCCCATGCCCGTTGAACCCCTGCCCCTCGCCCCCGAGCCCGGTGACCCCGCGCCCGTTCCCGCCGCCCGCCGCCCCCGCAGCGCCCCACCCTGGGTGCTGATGTACCACTCGGTCGCCGAGGTCACCGAGGACCCGTACCACGTCACCGTCTCCCCCGACCGGCTCGACCGTCAGCTCCGCTGGCTGCGCGACCGCGGACTGCGCGGCGTCTCCGTCGCCGCCCTGCTGCGCGCCCGCGCCGCCGGCCGGGGCGCCGGGCTGGTCGGGCTGACCTTCGACGACGGCTACGCCGACTTCAGCTCCGACGCGCTGCCGCTGCTGCGCCGGCACGACTGCACCGCGACGGTGTTCGTGATGCCCGGCAGGGCCGGCGGCGTGAACGCCTGGGACCCACTGGGGCCCCGTAAACCGCTGCTGACCGAGGACGGCATCCGCGCCGTCGCCGACGCCGGCATGGAGATCGGCTCCCACGGACTGCTGCACCAGGACCTCACCACCTCCGACGGCGTGACCCTGGTGCGGGAGACCGCCATCAGCCGCATGCTGCTCACCGAGCTGACCGGGCAGGCCCCGGACGGCTTCTGCTATCCGTACGGCGCCCTCGACACCCGGTCCGTCGAGGCGGTGCGCGGCGCCGGCTACGGCTATGCGTGCGCCATCGACCCCGGCCCGCTGACCGGACTGCACGCACTGCCACGGGTCCACATCGGCGCCGCCGACACCTCCTGGCGGCTGCATCTCAAACGGGTGCTGCATCCACTGCGCCGCCGCCCGCTGCCCGAAGAGTCCACCGTCCAGGCCACCCAGGCCGCTACCACTGGAGGCATCCGATGAAGGTTCTGCACATCATCACCGGCCTCGAAGTCGGCGGCGCCGAGCAGCAGCTACGGCTGATGCTGCGCCGGCTGCCGGCGAACTGCGAGGTCGTCGCCCTGACCAACCCGGGTCCGGTCGCCGACGGCATCCGGGCCGACGGCACGCCCGTCACCCATCTCGGCATGTCCGGCAACCGGGACCTCACCGCGATCCCCCGGCTCGCCCGGCTCATCCGCAACGGCCACTACGACCTGGTGCACACCCACCTCTACCGCGCCTGCGTTTACGGCCGGATCGCCGCCCGGATGGGCGGCGTACGGGCGGTGGTCGCCACCGAGCACTCCCTCGGCGAAGCGGTGATCGAGGGCCGGCGGCTGACCCGTGGCATCCGCGCGCTGTACCGGGCCACCGAACGGCTGGGTTCGGCGACGGTCGCCGTCTCGGACACCGTCGCCGACCGGCTGGCCCGCTGGGGCGTGCCCGAGGAGCGGATCCATGTGGTGCCCAACGGCATCGAGGCGCACCACTTCGCCTACGACCCGGCCGCCCGCGCCGCCGTCCGCGACCGGCTGGGCCTGCCGTCCGACGCCTTCGTGGTCGGCGGCGTCGGCCGGCTGGTGCCCGGCAAGCAGTTCGACGTCCTGGTGCGGGCGGTGACCCATCTCTCCAGCGTCCACCTGCTGTTGGCGGGCGAAGGGCCGGAGCGCGAGACGCTGCAACGGATGGCCCGGCAGTTCGGTGCGAGCGACCGGATCCATCTGCTGGGCACACGCGGCGGCGTGGTCAGCCCCGCGACCGGCGATGTACCGGACGAGGAACCCGGCATCCCCGGTCTGCTGGCGGCGATGGACGTCTTCGTCTCGCCGTCCTCGGAGGAGGCGTTCGGCCTGGCCGTGCTGGAGGCGCTCGCTTCCGGGCTGCACGTCCTGCACGGCGGCTGCCCGGCCGTCGACGAGCTCCCCGCCCTCCAGGCCCCCGGCGCCCGGCGCTGCAGCGGGGATCCCTACGAACTGTCCCAGACCATCCGCGAGTTGCGGCGCACGGGACCGGGCCGGCTGCCGGTCCCGCCGGTGGTGGAGCACTACGACATCGGGCACAGCGCCGAGGCCCTGATGGCCGTCTACGAGCATGCCCTAGCCGCCACACCGCGCAGGCGGGTGTCCCCGTCGCGCGCGCCGGACGCGTCCCCCTCGAACGTGTCCCTGCCGGACCCGTCCCGGTCGCCTTCCTCCGACGACCATTCGCTGTCGAAGAGGTGAGCACCGCGATGGACGGGACCGTGAGGGAAGACCCCGCGGCCGCCGCGCCGGCCGGCCGGCTGCGGGCGTGGCTGGGCCGGCTGCCCCGCTGGTGGCCGCTGCCGTTGTGTGCGGCGCTCGGAGCGGCGGGCGGCGCGTCCTACGGGCTGCTGGAGCCGCCGCGGTACGCCGCGACCAGTTACGTCGTGGTGGTGCCCGGCAAGGGCACCGACCCGGCCGGCGCGCTCGGCTTCGCGCAGGCGTACGGCCGGGTCGCGACCGGCGGGGCGGTGATCGCCGACGCCCATCGCGTCTCCCGTGTGCCGCTCGGCGCGCTGCGCGGCGGGGTGCGGGTGATGACCTCGCCGGACGCCCCGATGATCGAGATCACCGGCACCGCCGGGACCCCGCGCACCTCGGCCACGGTCGCCAACGCGGTGGCCCGCTCGCTGGCCAGGACCGGCAACGCGACGGCCGACCGCACCGGCGCCGAACTGATGGTCCTCTCCCTCGCCTCGGTCCCGTCCGAACCGGTCTCGCCGTCGGTGCCGGTGGCCACCGGAGTGGGGGCCTGCGCGGGCGGCCTGCTGGGCGGCCTGCTGCTGCTCGTACGGCCGGCGGAGCGCCGCAATGCCAAGGGGCATCGCGGCGGGGGTCCCCCTGGACGGAGTCCAGGGGGGACTCTGGCCGGGGCGGCGGTGGGAGACGGGCGGGCGGCGCGTACGGCGGAGGTCCCGGCCCCGGCGCAGGGCTCCGCCGGACCGCCGCGGGAGGCCGCGGCAGCGACGACCGAAGCGGCCCCGGAAGCAGCCACGGGGACCGTGCGATGACAGCGCGGCGGACGTCGACGGACATGCCGGGGACGGCGGGGGCGCCGGCCCGGGTATCGCCGGTGCCGGGCCCCGTACGCCCGCCGGACCGCCAGGAGCCGCCCGCCCCCCTGTCGGCGACGCTCTGCCGCGACCCGGAGGAGTTCGCCGCGCTGGCCGCCGACTGGCAGGCGCTGCACCGCCGTTGCCGGGCGGCCACCCCCTTCCAGAGCCATGCCTGGCTGCACTCGTGGTGGCTGTCGTACGGCACGCCGGGACGGCTGCGGGTCGTCCTGGTGCGCCGCGCGGACCGGCTCGTCGGGGCGGCGCCGATGATGCTGACGTACCGTCCGCTACCGGTCCTGGTACCGCTCGGCGGCAGCATCTCGGACTTCTCCGATGTGCTGCTTGACGACTCCTGCGCCGGGCCCGCGGCCGGCGCGCTCGCCGAGGGACTGCACCGGGCGGCCCGCGGCGCCGTCGTGGACCTGCGCGAGGTCCGGCCCGGCGCCGCGGCCGAACGGCTGCCGGCGGCCTGGCCGGGCCCGTCCCGCACTCTGGCCGACTCGGTCTGCCTGGAGCTGCCCGGCGTGCCGATGGAGCAACTGCTGGCCCGGCTGCCCGGCGCCCGCGCCCGCCGGGTCCGCGCCAAGCTGCGCAAAATCGACGCGCTGGGCATCGAGGAACGCTCGGTGCCGGCCCACGAGGTGCCCGCCGCGGTGGCGAACATGCTGCGGCTGCACTGGCTCCAGTGGGCCGGCCGCGGGGTGACACCGGAGCATCTGCGGCCCCGGTTCGCCGACCATCTGGTGCGCGCCACCCGGGAGATGGTCGCCGACGGTGACGCGGTGCTGACCGAGTACCGGGTGGCCGGCCGGGTGATGGCCATCGACCTCACGCTGATGTCGGCGGACCTGGCCGGCGGCTATCTCTACGGCTCCGACCCCGAACTGCGCGCCAGGAAGGTGGACATCACCACCATGCTGTTGCGTCACGACACCCGTCATGTCGTCGCCAGCCGCCGCGGCGCGCTCAGCCTGCTGCGCGGCACCGAGCCGTACAAGCTCCACTGGCGCCCGGTCCCGGTGGCCAATCAGCGGCTGCTGCTCTCCCGGCGCGCGGCGGCGCCCGCCCTGCGGCTGTACGCGGCGCAGGCACACGGCCGCGCGCTCGCGGCCGGCCTGGCCAGGGAGCGGCTGACGTCGCTGCGCGGCGTACGGGCGAGGCTGAACACCTGGCAGGCGAGAGGTGCGAGCAGACGATGAAGCTCCGGTACGCGGCCGGCGCGGCGCTCGATGCGTTGCCGTGGGCCGGGCGGACGGCAGTTGTCCCGCCGGGCCGGCGCGGGCCGCGAGGGCAGCGCGGCCCCCGTCAGGTCGTAGAGCGCGGCGCGGAACGCCCGGGAGGACCGCGGATTCTCCTGGCACTGCCATACGCCGTGCGGACAGTAATCGGTGATCGTCTGGTAGAGCGGTTCGTGTACGGCGATCCACTCCAGCATGCGCCGGACGAATTCCGCGTTGTCACCGTTGTCGAACAACCCCCATTCCGGGTACGAGATCTCCTTTCCATGCTCGGCCGCGAAATCGACCTGCTGCTGGAGCCCGTACGGCTCGTGGATCATTTCGTCGAAGGTCTTGCCGGACGGCCGGTCGTACGAGTCCATGCCGATGATGTCCACGACATCATCGCCCGGGTAGCACTTCGTCCAGCCGATGGCGTCCTCACCGCGGGTCGGCGCGAAATCGAAGAGGAATTCCTGCCCCGGCACCGAGCGCATCGCGGTGACGATGCGGCGCCAGTACGACTTCCAGGCTTTCGGGTCGGGCCCGCAGCGATGGGTGTAGGTGGTCCCGTTCATTTCCCAGCCGAGGGTGATCACGGTGTCCGGGATGTCGTCTTCCACCAGGTGCCGGGCCAGCGTACGGAAATGCGTGTCGAAGCGGCCGGCCGCGCCCTGTTGCAGCAGCCGGCGCACCTCGGAGTCCGGGACGTGCTCCTCGTTGCGCTCCATCATCGGCACATTCAGCACGAACATCCGGTCGTCGTCGCCGCGCCGCCAGTCGGCCCACGGCTGGAGGAATTCCGGCCGTCCCTCGATGTTCGACCAGCGGTCGCCCGGCAGATAGGTGTGGCCGACCCGGATATCCGTACCGCCGAGCCAACGCTGCAGATCGGACAGGCGCCGCACGCCCTCTCCGTCGGATCCGAGAAAAGCGCCCAGGGGCACCGGAAACATGGGGACCGCACCGGAATTGCGTCCGTCCCCGCTCATTCCGTCACGGGTGTCGCCGTCACGGCCGGGCAGGGCGACAAGACCGCAGGAGACGAGCAGGCAGAGGGTGACCGCCCCGAAAGTGCCCGCCAGCCTCCGGCTTCGCTGGGACATAGTGACTCCTTGGGGGACGCCCGTCATGGGCTGTGCTGATCCCATGACGGTAATTCCCATGACGGTATTCAGGAGATCCCCCATATGGGCTGCCCGAACGCCTTCTGATAGCCCATTAGCGAATTTCCTCCCCCACACGGTCCATCGAAGTGAAGGACTCCGCACATGCCATCGTTCGACACCGATGTGCCCGTACTTCTGCTCCGGCTCGATCCCAATCCCTTTCATCACGGCACGCTGGGAGCGGTCAGATCTTTGGGCCGGGCCGGAATCGAGGTGCATGCCGTGGTCGAATCGGCGCGCGGCCCGGTGGGCCGGTCGCGATATCTGCACCGGGCGCATGAACTCCCGGCCGGGCCGCTGACGGACGCGCCGTTGCTGGCCCTGCTCCGCGAGATCTCCGAACGTATCGGCAGGCCCGCCGTGCTCATTCCCATGGACGACCGCGGCGCGATCGCCGCGGCCCGTCTCGCCGGTCCGCTGCTGGGCCGCTTTCTGCTCCCCGCCCAGCCCGCCGGCCTCCCCGAACGGGTCGCCGACAAGGCCGAACTCGCCCAACTGTGCCGGGAACTGGAGCTGCCGCACCCGGCGACCGCCATCCCCGGCAGCGCGCAGCAGGCCGCCGACGCGGCGGCCGGTCTGGGGCTGCCGGTCGTCGCCAAGTGGAGCCGCCCCTGGCTGCTGACGGGGTTGGCGGACACCGGGCTGCGCAGCACCACCTTGGTACGCACCCGTGACGACGCCCGCCGCCTCTACGAGCTGACCGAACGCGCGGGCAGCGCCCTCCTGCTGCAACGCCAGCTGCCCGGCGCCCCGGACACCGACTGGTTCTTCCACGGCTGCTTCACCCGCGGCGGCAGCTGCCTGATCGGCGGCTCCGGCCGCAAGGAGCGCGCCTGGCCGCCGCGCACCGGGCTGACGGCCGTCGGCCGCTGGCTGCCCAACCCCGAGGTGGAACGGTCCGCGCTGCGGCTGGCGCGGCATCTGGGCTACCGCGGCATCCTCGACCTCGACTTCCGCCGGGACGCGCACGGCCGTTACCACCTGCTCGACTTCAACCCCCGGCCCGGCGCGCAGTTCCGGCTGTTCACCGACCAGTCGGGGCTCGATGTGGTCCGCGCGCTGCACCTGGACCTGACCGGCCGTACGGTGCCCGCCCCGCGCGGCGCGCCCGGACGGCTCTTCCGCGCCGAGAACTACGCCCTGCTGTCGGCGGTGGCCACGGCCTTCACCGGGCCGCCTGCCTCCCGTTCGACCGGGGTGCGGGGTGGGCACCGCGACGTGGAGCGGGCCTGGTTCGCCGCCGACGACCCGCTGCCGTTCCTCGCCATGACCGGCTCGTGGCTGCGCAGCGGCGTCCGCAAGGGCGCGCGCCGGATGCGCGCCAACGCGGTCCCGCACCTGACCCGCCCGGTGCCCGCGCACCCCCTGGGCACCCCCCGACAGCCCTGACCGCAGCGTTCCCCCGTGGACCGCACCGCACGATGAGCCCGATGAGAAAGAGCAGGAAACTCCCATGTACGACCTCGTGGTGGTGGGCGCCGGCCCCTACGGACTCTCGATCGCCGCACACGCGGCCGCGGCCGGGCTGAGCCTGCGGGTCCTGGGCCGCCCGATGGCCTCCTGGCGCGACCACATGCCAACCGGCATGTTCCTCAAGTCCGAGCCCTGGTCCTCCAACCTGTCCGACCCCGCCGGAGATCACACCCTCACGGACTACTGCACCGCCCACGGCCTGACCGCCCGCCATGGCGTCCCGCTGCCCATCGGCGTCTTCACCGCGTACGGCAGATGGTTCGGCGAACGGACGGTGCCCCAGGTCGAGGAGGTCACCGTCACCGCCGTACGCCCGGACGGCGGCGGGTTCCGGGTCGAGACGGACACCGGCGAGAGCATCGCGGCCCGGACCGTCGCGCTCGCCATCGGCGTGCTCCCGTTCGCCAATCGCCCCGAACCGCTGCTCCGGCTGCCCGCCCCGCTCACCTCGCACAGCAGCGACCACAGCGATCTGACCCGTTTCGCCGGCCAGGACGTCACGGTGATCGGCTCCGGGCAGGCCGCCCTGGAGACCGCGACGCTGCTGGCCGAACAGGGCGCGCGGGCCCGCATCGTGGCCCGCGCCGGCCGGCTGCGCTGGAACTCCCCACCGCAGCCCCTGGAGCGCGGCCGGCTGCGCGCACTGCGCGATCCGCACTGCGGCCTGGGCACCGGCTGGCCGAGCTGGGTGTGGTCGGAGACCCCCTGGGCGGTACACGGGCTGCCCGCCAGGACCCGGGTGCGTATCGCCGAGACGACACTGGGCCCGGCCGGCGCCTGGTGGCTGCGCCCACGCTTCGAGCCCGCCGTACCGGTCCTCTTCGAACACCGCATCAGAACCGCGTTCCCCCATGGCGACGGGGTCAGGCTCGAACTCACCCATAAGGATGGCCGCACCACGGCCCTCAACACCCAACACGTGGTGGCGGCCACCGGCTTCACCCCCGATCTCGGACGGCTGCGGCTGCTCGACCCCCAGGTGCGCGGCACACTGCGGACGGTCGGCAGCAGCCGGGCACCCGAACTGAGCCCGGGCTTCGAGTCGTCCTGGCCGGGCCTGTTCTTCGCGGGACTGCTGACCGCACCGTCGTTCGGGCCGTCGATGCGCTTCGTCTACGGCGCGACGTTCACGGCGCACCGGCTGCTGCGCGGGGTACGCCGCCGGCTGGACGACCGGCGCGGCGGCATCGTCATCCCCCGGCCTGCCGTGGCCGCCACCCTGACCACGACGAGCGAGCCGGCCGGGCAACCCGCCTGCTAAGGGGTGTCGTCGGACACATACGCCAAAAGGGCCGTCGGCATCAGCCGGACGGCTCTTCACCCCACAATGCCTTCACCCCACAAGGCCTTCACCCCACAAGGCCTTCATCCCACGCCGGACGAACCCTCACCCCGACCGGGCGGACCGCAACTCCCTTGGGGCGGGCGCTCACTGGCAGCGGTCGACGGCCTCGATCGTGCGGGCCGCCTCGCCGAGCGCCGCGCGCAGTACGGCCGGGTCGGTGGCGGCGGCGTACGCGCCCTCCGGGGGCACCAGCCACCCGGTACCCGTCACGGGCGGCTCCACGGACGTGTCCTCGGTGCCGTCGGCGCCGTCGCCGTCGTACGCCGCGCCCAGCGCGATCCCGCGCCCGTAGGTCTGGGTGCACGCGCTGCCCGGGACGTCCCACCCGGCGGCCGTGCCCGGGGGCACCAGGAAGCCGAGGGTGTGGCACGCGCCGTCGTGCAGGACGGGCCCGACGCCGTCCCGCAATCGGAGGATGTCGACCGCCTCAAGTCCCTGCCGGGCGGGCACCGTGACGAGGTCGCACGGCTGCGCGGGCTCCGGCAGCACGCTGTGGTCGGATCCTGTGACGCCCCTGCTCACGCCGGTCTCCCGCACGGAAAACCCCTCCTCCTGCACGCGCCGCAACCCTTTACACCGTGTGTAACGGCTCGGCCCGTCAACAGCTACGGCGGCGTAACGCTGCAAAGGATGGCACTTCATGGCAGATCGTGGGTGAGATATCCGGTTTGTAGCCAAACTCTGAGTGATGCGGCCGTCCCAGCCGGTACGGTCGTCCCGCCGCACCGCCAGGATGCGGCATCGCCACAAAGATGGCACGGAGAGGGCACGGAGAGGGTCCGCCATGGCGTCGCCACCAGCAAAATCAGCGTCGTCCCACACGGTACCCGCCCGCCCGAACACCGCTTTCCGACAGCTGCGCGGCCGGCTGTCCCCGGGCGAGTTCGCGGCGGCGGTCCGACGGTCCGCCCGTGAGATCGGCGAGCAGGTCTCGTGCGATGCCCGCTATGTGGGGCGCGTCGAGTCCGGGGAAATCCGGTGCCCGAACTACGCCTACGAGCGAGTGTTCCGGCACATGTTCCCGGGACTGACGCTGCCGGACATGGGATTCGCACCGCGCGAGACGGTACGCGGACGGGGGGCGCGTACGGCGGCGGTCAGCGCCGCGCCCCTGGCAACCGACCCCGACCACCGCGATACCCGTATCCAGACCTGCGAGGAGAGCGACGTGCTGCGTCGCGCGTTCATCACCGGCGGCCCGGCAGCCGCCCTGGGCATCGCCGCCCTGCATCCGCTGGAAGCCGCTGCCGCCGCTGCCAACTCCAGCATTCCGGCCCCCCGCACGCCCGCCGACAGCAGGGCCGGCGCGGCCGAGGCCACCGCCGTCGAGGAGGCCGTCCGCCGGATCCGGCTGCTGGACGACCGGCACGGCGCCGAGGGCATCTACCGCCGCGCCACCCAGCCGCTGCGGGCCGCCTACGACATGCTCGACGCCAACATCCAGCACCGCACGGTCTCCGACCGGCTGCACACCGGGGCGGGCGAACTCGCCATCACCGTCGGCTGGTTGGCGCACGACTCGGGCCGCCACGGCGACGCCCGCTCGCACTACGCCGAGGCGCTGGCCACCGCCCGCGTCTGCGGCGATCCCGCCCTGGAGGCGCACGCCTTCTGCAATACCGCCTTCCTGGCCCGCGACGCCGGGCGGCCGCGCGAGGCGGTACGCGCCGCCCAGGCCGCGCAGCAGGCCGCCAAACACCTGGCCTCGCCGCGGCTGCTGTCACTGCTGGCGCTGCGCGAGGCCGGCGGCTGGGCGGGCCTGGCGGACCGTACGGGCTGCGAGCAGGCGCTGGCCCGCGCCCAGCGGCTGTTCGCGGGCGGGCCCTGCGACAACGACCCGGAGTGGATGAGCTTCTACGGCGAGGCCGAACTGGAGGGCCTGGAGGCGCAGTGCTGGTCGGCCCTGGGCGAATGGACACGCGCGGTGGCACACGCACGCCGGGCGGTGGCTCTGCAGGATCCTCACTTCACCCGCAATATCGCCCTGTTCACCGCGGAGCTCGCGGCCAATCTCACCGAGAGCGGCGCCCACGAGGAG
The DNA here is from genome assembly GCF_040654775.1 of Streptomyces sp. NPDC050636. Lineage (NCBI taxonomy): Bacteria > Bacillati > Actinomycetota > Actinomycetes > Kitasatosporales > Streptomycetaceae > Streptomyces > Streptomyces sp. NPDC050636. The sequence goes on along the minus strand of NZ_JBFAIP010000003.1, from coordinate 46,047 downwards.
GCCGCCGCGGCCGGCTCCCGGACCCTGGCGCTGCTGGAGCAGGTCCACTCGGCACGCATCCGCACCATGCTCGACGGCACCGCCCGTGCGCTACGACCGCACCGCGCCCACGGCATGGTCGCCGAGTTCCTGGACCGGCACGCGGCGTCGGCGGGAGCGGCGGCCGGTGCCCGGGGCGGGGCCGGTCCGATGGGGCGTCAGCCGGTGTGAGACGGGCCGGTACGGGTCTGCCGCGGGCCCGGTCCGAGGTGGTCCCGGCCTGCCGCGGACCGCCCGCGGGCACAGGTCAGCCGAGGTGGCCGGTGTCGTTCCAGCGCTCGATCGCCGGTTCCCCGTAAGCCCAGCCGAGCACCGACAGGGACGTCGGATCCAGGCGGATGCGGGCCCCGAAGGAGATGTCCAGGCCCAGCCAGCGGGCGCCCAGGGTGCGCAGGATGTGGCCGTGCGCGAAGACCAGCACATCGCGGTCGGCCGAGCGCGCCCAGGCCACGACCTCGTCGGCCCGAGCGGAGACCTCGGCGAGCGTCTCCCCTTCCGGCACCCCGTCGCGCCACAGCAGCCAGTCCGGCCGTATCGCCTTGATCTCGGCCGGCGTCATGCCCTCGTACGCGCCGTAGTCGACCTCCATCAGCGCGTCCCACTCCTGCGCCCGGTCACCGAAGCCGGCCAGCTCGCAGGTCTCCTTCGCGCGGACCAGGGGGCTGGTGCGGATCTCGACGCCGGGCAGAGCGTTCCAGGGGGTGCGGTGCAGCCGCTCGCCCAGCAGCTTGGCGCCGCGCCGGCCCTCGTCCAGCAGCGGGATGTCCGTCCGGCCGGTGTGCTTGCCGGAAAGGGACCACTCCGTCTGCCCGTGCCTGGCCAGGAGAATGCGCGCTGCCATGGGTCGTACCTCTCGCCGATTCCTCGGCTTCTCGTTTGCTCGGTGCGGGCGGTGGCCGCGCGACGTGACGCCTGCGCGGACCGCGGGACCTCCCATGATGAACCATCGGTCGGTTTCCCGGGGGCGGGGGGCTCCGGGCCTTGTCCGCGGGGGCGCGGGACCCGTCCTGAACCAGCCCCCGACAGGTCCCGAACGGGCCCTTTCGCGGGTGACCGCCCCGCGTGTCAGTGCCGGATGCGAGACTTCCGCAGGTGAACGTTTTCCGCGACAGTCGACCCGCGGCGGCCGCACCGCCGGCGGAGCAGCCGGTGCCCGGTCCGGGCCTGCGGCGGGGGGCACCTCCCGGCGTTGGCCGGGGGAGGCTCACCGAGCTGCGCGGCCCCGGCGTGCGGCCGCGCTCGCTCGATGCCCGTGCGCTCGCCGCGCTGGCCGCCAACCCTGGGTGCCGGCGCCGAGCACTGCTGGACGGCGCGGGCATCGACAAGGGCGCGCTGGCCCAGGCGCTCGGCTCGCCCGCGACGTACGGCCAGTCCCAGTTCGCGCTCATCCGCGGCAACTCCTTCGAGGCCCGGGTGAAGGCCGACGGCGGCGCGGACCTGCTGCGGCTGCTCCATGAACGGCTGCGGCCGGGTACCGCGGCGCCCGAGAGCATGGCGGTCGCCACGCCCGATCTGTCCGCGGCGGGTCCCGAGGGCCGCGCGGCCCGTACGGCGCTGGCGCTGCGCGAGGTGACGGCGGCCGGCGGCTGGGCCCTGCTGGATCATCCGATGCTGGCCGTCGAGGTGGCCGGGTCGCCGGCCTATGTGGAGCCGGATGCGGTGGTGGTGCATCCGGACGGCAGCTGGACGGTCGTCGAGATCAAGTCCTTCCCGATGATCGACGGCGCGGCGGACGCCGCGAAGGTCGGCGCCGCGGCCCGGCAGGCGGCGGTGTACGTGCTGGCCCTGGAGACGGTCGCCGGGCATGTCGGCGCGCGGACCGGCCGCGAGGTCCAGGTCAGGGACCGGGTGCTGCTGGTCTGCCCGAAGGACTTCTCCAACCTGCCGACCGCCGCGGCCATCGACATCCGCAAGCAGCTCGCGACGACCCGGCGGCAGCTGGCCCGTCTCACCCGCGTCGAGGACATCGCCGCCGCTCTCCCCCCGGAGACCACCTTCGATCTGCAGCTGACGGACGACGGCGCGGCGACCCGCCCGCCCGAGGAGCTGGCCGCGGCCGTCGAGGCGGTCGGCGCGTCCTATGCCCCGGAGTGCCTGGCCGCCTGCGAGCTGGCGTTCCACTGCCGCAAGCGGTCCCGTGAGGACGGCGCGGTGGAGACGCTGGGGCGCGGTGTGCGGGGCGAGTTGGGCGGTCTGCGCACCATCGAGGACGTCCTCGCGGCGGCCACCGGCGCGCCGGTGCCGGCCCCGGGGGAGGGCCCGAAGGCGCCCTGTGACGGCGCCACCCTCGCCAACCCCGCCGACGCCGACGCCATCCCCGAAGACCCCACCGACGCCGCCCCCGACGACCCGGCCGTCGACGCCCTCCGCAGGGCCGCCGCCCTGCGCGCCGAGGCGCTGGCCGCCGCGGTGGCCGGCCGTCCCGAGGAGCCGGAATGCCGCTGATCGAGACGCTGGCCCGGATGGAGGCGGTGGCGGCCGGCCACGCCCGGCCGCTGTGCACGGTCCGGCACCGCCATCTGTCCGAACAGCCGCTGGTCTTCGTCCCGTTGACGACCGCCGGCGAGGCGGGCGCCCCGCTGGGCGCGCTGGTCGGCACGGACCGCGAGAAGCCGCAGCTGCTGGCCGTACCGCAGCCCCGCAACCGCGATCTGCGGTTCGCGTTCCTCGCCGAGCTGGCCGAGTCCCTGCTGCCCTATGTGGACGGCTTCGCGGATGCCATCGAGTGGGAGGAGCGCAAGGAGACCGACCCGGAGACCGGCAAGAAGGTCCCGGTCCAGGTCGAACTGTGTGCGGACGCCCCGCAGTTGATCGTGCCGAGCGCCGCGGGCATCGACTTCGTCCGGCTGCTGGGCCGGTCGATGCGGTTCCGGCGGACGGCCGAGCAGGAGCCGGAGGCGCCGTATCCCGCGCCGCCGCATGTCCCGCTCCTGGGCCGCTGGTTCACTCACTTCGGCGAGCGGGCCCGGGTGCCCGGCGCATCTCTGCTGCTGTCCATGACGGGACTGCTCACCCGCCACTGGGCGACCGGCCAGAGCCTGCTGGAGGACCAGCATCTGGGCGCGCTGCTCGCCTGGATCGACCCGGCCGCCGCCCCCGGAACACAGCGCTACGCGCCGGCCCCCCAACACGTCTCGGGCCGGGCGGCGGCCGAGCGCGCCGAGTCGGCGCGCGGCGCGGACGGCCAGCTGCTGTGCCCCCCGGCCGGCCCGGCCACCGACCCGGCGTTCGACAACCGGCTGCTGGCCCCCGCCATCGCCCGTTTCGACGCCGGGCTGCCGGGCGCCGAGGAGGAGGTCCGCGGCCTCATCGAGGGGCAGTTGCAGCCGACCTGGGACGCCGTCTGGCACGGCATCGATCTGCTGCGCACCCTCCCGGCGGGCGCGCGGGTCGCCGACCGCTGGAAGCGCGACCGCTGGTCGTACACGGCGCACCGCGACCGGGTGCGCTCCGGCGAGCCGCCGCAGCCCAAGCGGGACGACGCCGTCACCGCCGCGCAGAAGCTGGCCTCGCGGGAGACCGCGCAGGCCCAACTGGACGCCCACGAAGCCCTGGACGACCCACTGGTGATGGCCGGGCGCAGGCTGGCGGGCGAGGCGCTGCAGGGCACCGTCACCGCCGTCGAGATGGCGTTCTCCGAGGGCAAGCGGCCGATGCCGCGCCCGCTGGTCACACTGCGGACGGCGGACCGCCCGCAGCTGTCCGAGCGCGCCAAGCTGTACCGCCCCCTGGCGGACGGCAAGACGCAGACCGCCGAGTTCGTGTCGTACGTCCTGGAGGAGCCGGGGGCGCTGGTGGTGCGGCTGACCGGCGGGATGGGGCGCGGCAGGACGCCGGAGCCCGGTTCGGTGCCGGAGCCGGACGACACGGTGTGCTGGACGCTCTTCGAGCACTCCCCGCGCGGCGGCCCCGAGCTGCCGGATCCCGAGGACACCCCCTGGACGCACGGCGGCCCGCCGCCGGGCACCTCCGGCGCGGGCGCGCCCGGAGACTCCCCCGACCCCGTGACCACGGAGGACTTCTTGTGACCCGGCTCGATGGGGGCGCCTCCCTGCACCTCAAGGGTTTGGGGCAGCGCCCCTTCGACCCGTCAGCGGCCGCCACCGCCGCGACGGACGCGATCCTGCACGACACCCTGCACGGCAACCGGCGCGGCGTGGTCGTGGACTCCCCTCCCGGTGCGGGGAAGTCCACCCTCGTGGTCCGCGCGGCCCGTGAACTGGCCGCCGCGGGGCGCCCGTTGATGGTCGTCGCGCAGACCAACGCCCAGGTCGACGACCTCGTCCTGCGGATCGCCGAGAAGGACCCGGAGCTGCCGGTCGGCCGACTGCACAGCAGCGAGCCCGGCGCGTTCGACCCGGCGCTGGCGGAGCTGCCCGCGGTCCGTACGTCGGCGAAGGCGGCCGATCTGGCCGGGCTGGACATCGTCGTCTCGACGGCCGCGAAGTGGGCGTACACCAAGGTCGACGAGCCGTGGCAGCACGCCATCGTGGACGAGGCGTACCAGATGCGCTCCGATGCGCTGCTGGCCGTCGCCGGGCTCTTCGAGCGGGCGCTGTTCGTCGGCGATCCGGGGCAGCTGGACCCGTTCAGCGTGGTCGGCGCCGACCAGTGGGCCGGGCTGGCGTACGACCCGTCGTCCAGCGCGGTGTCCACCCTGCTGGCGCACAACCCCGACCTGCCGCAGCACCGTCTGCCGGTCTCCTGGCGCCTGCCCGCCTCCGCCGCGCCCCTCGTATCCGGCGCGTTCTACCCGTACACACCGTTCCGCAGCGGCACGGACCACGGCGACCGCCGGCTGGCGTTCGGCGTGGCGGGGGACGGCTCGGGCGTGGACCGCGTCCTGGACGAGGCCGCCGAGTCCGGCTGGGGCCTGCTCGAACTCCCCGCCCGCCATACGCCGCGTACGGACCCGGAGGCGGTGCGCGCGGTGGCCGTGGTGGTGCGCCGGCTGCTGGACCGCGGCGGCGCCGCGACCAGCGAGAACTCCCCCGATCCGGCTCCGCTGACGGCCGCCAGGATCGCGGTCGGCACGGCCCATCGCGACCAGGCGGCGGCGGTCCGCGCCGCGCTCGCCGCGCTGGGGGTGACGGGCGTCGCGGTGGACACCGCCAACCGTCTGCAGGGCCGCGAGTTCGATGTCACGGTCGTCCTGCACCCGCTCTCCGGCCGCCCCGACGCCACCGCCTTCCATCTGGAGACCGGCCGGCTGTGCGTGCTCGCCTCCCGGCACCGGCACGCCTGCATCGTGGTGTGCCGGGCGGGCGTCGCGGATCTGCTGGACGAACACCCCTCGACGGAGCCGGTGCAGCTGGGCGTCACGGTCAAGTTCCCGGACGGCTGGGAGGCCAATCACGCCGTCCTGGCGCACCTCTCGGAGCACCGGGTGCCCTGGCGCCCGTAGCGGCGCAGGCTGTGGATCACGGCGCCCCGGGCCGGTCCCGACCCCGGACCTGAGGGCGTACTTGCGCAAGGCGGGACAATGGAATGCGGCACACGAACCAGGAGGTATGTACATGTCCGAGCCGCGTCCGGCTCCCGATCCCCGTGGTGCGCCGCCCGCACACCGGCCCAGAAGGCCCGCGCCGCTGCTCTTCGAGCCGCCGGAGGCCGTTACCGACCCCGAGCACTTCTTCGACCTGGAGTCGCTGGACGACCCACGCGAGCTGCTCAACCGCGCCACGGAGCTGGCGCTGGCCTTCCGCGCGGCGGCCGAGCGCGCGACGGAGTTCCAGGCGGTGGCGGCGGCCCAGCTCACCGACCCCCGGCGCTTCGACCGGCTGCCGCTGGCGGTGCTCGCCGAGCGGGCGGAGTGGACCGAGGACTACGCCAAGAAGATGATCGAGTTCGGCCACGGTCTGATGCGGGACGGCGGTACCCGCATCAGCGACGGGGACTGACCGGCCGACGGACCGGCTCGCACCACACGCCCCATCCGCCCCTCGCACCCCAGAACGGCTCATGGTCCATGATCATGAGCCGCTGGCATATGCGAGGAGCGAAAGATACTCCTTACCGCCCGGCCCCGTCCCGGTTTCCGTCATTCAGCAGAACCGGAAAACCGGGTGTCGGTAGACCTGTCGGCATGAGCGAGCGCAGCGAACGAATCATTGAGGGGTGCGCGCCTCGCGCATGCGAGGCCGAGCGAAGCGAGGCTTCGGCATGAGCGACTGGCTGCCCGACACTCCCCGCACCCTTGCCTTCCCGACCACGTCCTACGTCACCCTCGCCGGAGCCGACTGGCTCGCCTCCGCCAGCCCGCATCCGCGCGCCATGCACACCCTGTGGGCGGACCGGCCGGGCGCGCCGAGCGTGCTGCCGTGCGGCAGCGCCTTCGACGTGATCAACGCCCCGGCGCTCTTCGGCCGCCGGATGGTGGACCAGTTATGGTCCACCGGGCCGGGCTCGGGGCCGGTGGCGGCGCACCGCGGCCGGATCCTGCTGTTCGCGGCCCGGGGGACCGCCCAGCGGCTGCCCACGCTGCTCGACTGGATGGGGGCGCCCCCGACGAAGTCGTCAGGGGGAGAGTGGACCACTGCCGTCCCGCCGCTTCTCTGCCACGGCAGCGGTGACGCGGTGACCGTGCCCCCGCTGCACCCCTCCCGTGCCCAGGCCGCCGACGCCGCCACGGAGCACGCAGAGCACCCGAAGAACACAGAGCACACAGACGGCGCAGCCGGCTCGCCCGCCTCCCGGTGGCTGGTCGCGCCGGACGTCCGCAACCCCTGGCTGCCCGGCCCCGACGTCCTCCTGTGGGCCGTCGTCCGCGCCGCCCGCTCCTCGGCCGGAGCGGCGGCCGGGAACGACGGCGAGACTGCCCCGGAACAGCCCGTTCCGGCCCTGGCCGCCCGCTGAGACAATCGATTTTTGCCCTCCCCGAGCAGGATGCTAATGTTTTCCCCGTCAGCAGGCGCCGCTAGCTCAGTTGGTTAGAGCAGCTGACTCTTAATCAGCGGGTCCGGGGTTCGAGTCCCTGGCGGCGCACCGACAGACGAAGGCCCTCACCTAGGTGAGGGCCTTCGTCGTGTCCGCTCCGCGCCGTTCAGCCGCGCCCCACCTTGACCGCCCAGTCGCCGTCGGCCGTCCGCCCCGCGACCTGGACACGTACGCCGTTCTCGGCGTCTTCCAGGCTCTCCCCCACGCCCAGCGGCGCGTCCGCGAGCGGCGGGTAGACGGAGCTGCCCCAGCACGCCGCGCTGCTCGGGTGCCCGTCCAGCACCCGCACCGGCCCGGAGCCCGAGGATGTCTCGCTGCGCACCCGGTAGACCAGGACGCCCTCCGTGCACAACGACCGGTCGTTGCCGCCGGCGGCGCGGGCCTCGATGGCGAGTGCGCTGTCCGGTCCCGTACGGACCACCACGAGCCGCGGCCGGCGCTCGTCGCCCGGCTCCCTGGGGGCGGACAGGGTGCGCAGGGTGTGCAGGGACGAGCCGGTCGCCTCGGCGCAGTCGACCTGGTTGTCGCCGATCCAGCCGAGCTTCCACTTGTGCCACGCGAAGGGGTCCGGCGCCAGCCCGAACTGGCTGCCCATGAGGTCCCAGTCCCCCACATAGGTGTCCCAGTCACCCTTGCCGTCGCCCGGTCGGTGGTAAAGGTCCGGCAGGTCGAAAACGTGCCCGGTCTCATGGGCGAGGACATTGCGGTCCGGGGGGCTCTGCTCGAAGACGGTGACGAACCGGCGCAGCTCGGCGTTGTCCGCGCGCATCGGCTGGTCGAGGTTGACGACCTTGGTGGCGTCCGAGTCGACGCCGGGGGCGTCCGGGTCGGCGACGAAATAGATCATGTCGTAGCGGCTGAAGTCCACCGACGCGTCGGCGGCGGCGACCGCGTCGCGGAGATACGAGGCGCGGCGGCCGGAGTCCCAGTCGCGCTGTATTCCGTACTTGCCCGAGGAGCGCGGCATCCGGACCCACCTCTTGTGGATGTGCGGGCGCAGTTGGAACCTGCCGTATGAGGCGCGGTCGAAGAAGCGGGAGGTGGAGGGGAAGTAGTCCGTGGACAGGGTGCCGGGGTCGGTGACGGGTTTGGAGTCCGGGAAGGACAGGAAGACCATCACCGCATCGAGGGCGTGGTCGGGGCGCGGATAGCCGGTGTTCCAGGTGTCGACGCCCTCGGAGTGGTGGGCTCCGGTGCGCCCCAGCGCACAGGAGAGGGAGGCTTCGGAGGCGGTGGCGGGTCCGGCGACGATGGACGTGGCGATCAGCGCGCTCAGCGAGGTGCCGACGGCTCCGAGGCGCCGCATACGGCGGCGGTCCACTCCGTCGGGTGTCTGGGCGCGCGGCACATCGACCTCCAGGGGCGGATTCGGAACACCTCATCCACCCTGTGGCGATTGAATGCTATTCGTCCTGTTTCAAAGACCCAGACGAGTGACCGGCGTGTCGCCATTAGTTCGTAACGGAAAGTCACAAACGACCAACGGGGCAATCCTCGCGAACAGAGCCGGACAGAAATGGCTGAAGTTCCGTCATGCGTGCCGACGATCACGGCTGCGTCGCTGGCTCGGCCGTTGCGCCAGCCTCTATGATCGCCACACTTTCCAGCGCGAGGTCCCCCCTCCACACGAGACAAGCGCCATGCGGGAGCGAGCAGTGAGCGGACAACCCGAAGGCACGGGCCGCACGCCCGGAGCGACGCTTTCCTCAGTGACGGAGCGTGACAGTACGACCAGTGACAGTACGATCAAAGACGCCTGCTGCGGGCGCCACGCCCCGGCCCCCTGCGACGACACCGCCGCCTCGCTGGGCGACTACCGAGCCGCCTTCTACGTCGGCCGCGTCCCGATGGCCGTCCTCAACCGCGACGGACTGGTCCTCGCCGCCAACCCCGCCTTCGGCGAACTCGTCGGCACCGACCCGGACGAGCTGGTCGCCGCCACCGCCGCGGACCTCACCGACCTCGGCGCGGACCCACGGGTGTGGACCGCCTACCGGGAAGTACTGTGCGGCCGTAGCGACCGATTCCGCTGTACCCGCCGCCTCAAACACCCCGAGGGGCAATCCGTCTGGGTGGAAGTGACCGTCGAACCGCTGACGGGCGAGGAGCGGGTCCTGCTGACGGTGGCGGACATCAGCGACCGCCACGACCTGCTGGCCCGGCTGCGGCATCTCCAGATGCACGATCCGGTGACCCGGCTGCCCAATCGCGCCCTCTTCTTCGAGCGCCTCTCCACCACCCTGGAGACCTCCGCCGTCGAAGCGTCCGGCACCGGCCGGATCGGCCTGTGCTACCTCGACCTGGACGGCTTCAAGGCCGTCAACGACACCCTCGGGCACCGCGTCGGCGACCGGCTGCTGAGCGCGGTGGCGCAGCGGCTGATGCGCTGCGCGGAGAGCGCCGCGGACCGCGGTGGCCGGGGCCGGCATCTGGTGGCCCGTCTTGGCGGTGACGAGTTCGCGCTCCTGGTGGAGGACTCCACCGGCACCGACCAGCTGGCCGAGCTCGCCCAGCGCGTCCTGGACGCGCTCCAGCGGCCGTTCGACCTGGCCGGTCAGCGGCTGTCGGTGTCGGCCAGCATCGGCGTCGTCGAACGGACCGCCACCGGCACCACCGCGACCGGTCTGATGCAGGCCGCGGACACCACACTGTTCTGGGCCAAGGAGGACGGCAAGGCCCGCTGGACGCTCTTCGACCCGGAGCGCAACGCCCACCGGATGACCCGGCAGGCACTGTCCAGCACACTGCGGCCGGCCGTGGACCGCGGCGAGTTCACCCTGGAGTACCAGCCGCTGGTCGGGCTGGACGACGGCCGGGCACAGGGTGTGGAGGCGCTGGTGCGCTGGCGGCATCCGCAGTTCGGCACCCTGTCGCCGAATCGGTTCATCGCACTGGCGGAAGAGAACGGCGCGATCGTCGAACTGGGCCGCTGGGTCCTGGAGCGGGCCTGCCACCAGGCACGCGCCTGGCAGCTGGCGCACCCCGCCGACCAGCCACTGTTCGTCAGCGTCAATGTGGCCGTACGTCAGGTGTGGGACTCCGACCTGGTCGCGGACGTCGCCGGCATCCTCGCCGAGACGGGGCTGCCGCCGCAGCTGCTCCAGCTGGAGCTGACCGAGTCCGCCGTCATGGGCTCGGCCGGCCGGCCGCTGCAGGCCCTCCAGGCGCTCAGCGACATGGGCGTACGGATCGCCATCGACGACTTCGGCACCGGCTACTCCAACCTCGCCTACCTCAGCCGTCTCCCGGTGTCCGTGCTGAAGCTGGACGGGTCCTTCGTCCACGGCTTCCGCTCGCAGGAGCATCCGAACCCGGCGGACGAGATGATCGTGGAAGCGCTGGTCGCGCTCGCGCACCGGCTCGGGCTCACGGTCACCGCGGAGTGCGTGGAGAGCGCGGAGCAGGCCGAACGGCTCCGCCGGATCGGCTGCGACACCGGCCAGGGCTGGCTCTACTCCCGGCCGGTCGCCCCCGACCGCGTCGAGGCACTCCTCGACGCGGGGCGGCACACGGGAAGCTGAAGCACGGCCGGCGCATGAAAGCGCGGGTGGGGCGACCGGCGAACGGGTCGCGACCCGCGCCTCCCCGCACCGGCCGCGGCCCGCACGACGGCCGCCCCACCCACTGCGCGGTCAGCCCCTGGGCAGCCCGTACGCGTCCGCGATCAGCTCGTACGAGCGCAGCCGGGCCGCGCTGCCATGGGCGTTGGCGGTGATCATCAGCTCGTCGGCGCCGGTGCGCTTGGCGAGATCGTCCAGGCCCTGGCGGACGGCGTCCGGGGTGCCGTGGATGACGTTGCCGAGCCAGCTGTCGACGAAGTCGCGCTCCCGCTCGCTGAAGGCGTACGCCGCCGCCTCCTCCGGGCTGGGGATCAGACCGGGGCGGCCGGTGCGCAGCCGGATCATGGACAGCGCGCCGGTACGGACCTGGCGGCGGGCCTCCTGCTCGTCCTCGGTGGCCAGCGCCGAGACACCGATCAGGGCATACGGCTCGGACAGCACCTCCGAGGGGCGGAACGACGCGCGGTAGAGGTCGAGCGCGGGAACGGTGTTGGCCGCGGAGAAGTGGTGCGCGAAGGCGAACGGCAGACCGAGCGATCCGGCGAGCCGTGCGCTGAAGCCGGAGGAGCCCAGCAGCCACAGGGGCGGCCGGTGCGGCGACTGCACCCCGCCGGGCGAGGTGGCCTGCACCGGGCCGGGGACCGCGTGGATCTTGGCGTAGGGGTGGCCGTCGGGGAACGAGTCGTCGAGGAAGCGGGTCAACTCGGCCAGCTGCTGCGGGAATTCGTCCGCGCCCTCATGCAGCGTGGGAGCACCTCCCATGCCCTTAAGGCTATGGGGGACGGTCCGGCGCAGCGCGGCGGCGGTGGCGCCGTCGGTGCCAGGGGCCCGGCCGAGGCCCAGGTCGACGCGGCCGGGGGCCATCGCCTCCAGCGTGCCGAACTGTTCGGCGATGACCAGCGGCGCATGGTTGGGCAGCATCACGCCGCCGGAGCCGAGCCGGATGGATGTCGTATGCGCGGCGATGTGGGCGAGCAGCACCGCGGGCGACGAGGAGGCGACGCCGGGCATGGAGTGGTGCTCGGCGACCCAGTAGCGGTGAAAACCGCGGCCCTCGGCGGTACGGGCGATGTCGACGGCCGTCCGTATCGCGCCGGACGCGGTGTTGCCGGCGCCGACCGTCACCAGGTCGAGTACGGAAAGGGGGACCGGTGCGGTGCCCTTGGCCGTGCCCCGGATGCCGTCGCCGGTGCCCCTGTACTCGTCTTCGCCGCTCACGGTGCGGGTCCTCCTCGCGTCGCTGGTCTGCGAGGAGGACAACCGGAGCAGTTCTCCGCTTATTCCCGGGTGGAGGCCTCGTTCCCGGGAGACGTCCGAATCCCGGGGACGTCCAGTTCCCGGGCGGGCGCCTCTTCCCTGGCGGGCGTCTCTTCCCGGCCGGACGCCATCAGCCCCGCGCCGTACGGGTGAAGAGGGTGCCGAGCTCCGGGCAGGCGATCTCGCGGTCGAGGAGCCGCAGCCCTTCCCACGCCGTGACCTGATTGGCGGTGAGCACCGGCTTGCCGAGCTCCGCTTCGAGGGCGGCCAGGTGCTCGGCGGTGTGCAGGGCGGTATCGGGCAGCAGCACCGCCTCGGCGTCCGGATGATCGCCGGCCCGGGCGAGCGCCAGCACCTCCTCGCGGCCCCAGGTGCCGACCTCGGCGGCGGTGATGATGCCGCTGCCGCGGGTCGAGACGACCTCCGTACCGGCGGACTTCAGGAACGCCTGGAAGTGCTCGGCGACATCGGCCGGATACGTGGCGGCGATCGCGACCCGCTGGGCGCCGAGCGCCCGGACGGCGTGCGCGAAGGCGAAGGACGTACTGGAGGCGGGCAGCCCGGCGGTGGCGGACAGCTCCCTGACCTGTTCGTGGGCGCCCTCCCAGCCGAACACGAAGCTGGCGCTCGTACAGGCCCACACCACGGCCTCGGCGCCGCGCACCTTGAGCTCGGCGACGCCGGCGGCGAGCCGCGCGGCCGAGCCCATCTCCAGCAGCGCGTCGACCCGGTGGGCGTCCTCGCCGATATCGGTGTGCACGAGCGGCAGGCGGACCGAGCCGCCAAGGAGCAGTTCGAGGCGGGGGTAGTCGTCCTCGGCGGAGTGGCCGGGGTAGAGGAAGCCGACCGATGCCATGCAGGTCTCCCTTGGATGTACGGATGCGGGTGCGGGGATTTCAGCGGGTGCGGGTACCCCTGGGCGGGTGATCGCTGCCGGCGACGGGAACGCCGGCAGCGTAGGGATATCCCTCGGTTTTGGAGGTGCGTCAGTTCCGGACCGGCCTCAGACCGGGGGCAGCGGCCCCGGATCCTCGGGCGGGTAGGGCGGCGGATCGACGCCGTCGACCGCCTCCCCTTCGGGTGGTGCGGGGGGACCGGCGAAGGCGGCCTCGGGGGTGGCCCGCGGCCGCGCCTCCGGTACGCCGGGATCCGACCCGGACATCGCGGCGGGTCCGCGCCGCGCCACCGGGTCGAGCAGCGCCTGGTACGGGCCTACCGCGGCCGCACCGATGGCGCGCAGCGCGGCCCACATCGTGACCTGGTTGGCGGACAGTACCGGCATCCGCAGCTCGGCCTCCAGCTGCGGGATGACGTCATAGGTCGGCAGATTCGTACAACTGATGAAGAGCGCGTCGGCGGCACCGACCACGGCCGTGCGGGCCATGTCGACGACATCGCGATAGGGGACCTTCCAGATGTGCCGGGTCAGTCCGAGGTAGGCGCGGCCGGTGACCGTGATGCCCGCCTCACCGAGATAGTCCTCCAGGGAGTCGGTGACCGATTTCGTATAGGGCGTCACCACCGCGATACGCCGCGCGCCGATCTCGCGCAGCGCTTCGATGAGTGCGCCCGATGTTGTGAGCGAGGTCACTTCCCCGGCCTGGGTCATGGCCGCACACATGGCGCGCTCGCCCGCCACCCCGCCGACGAAGCTGCCGGAGGTGCAGGCATAGGTGATGACCTGCGGTGATACCGCGCACAGCGCCTGGACGGCAGCGTCCAGGGTTTCGTGCTCGCTGACCAGGCGGGCCAGGTCGAGGCTGACCTCGACGGGCACGAAGGGAGTTCGGGTGAGGTGGAGGGACACGTCGTCGGGAACCCAGCGCCACAGTTCCCGGTCGAGTGCGAAGTCGAAGGGTGCGACAACGCCCACGCCGAGCTGAGGCTGTGGGCCCCCCAGAAAGGAGACGTCCATGAAGGCCCCTAGAAGAAACGAAGGGCTGGAGTGGCCAGGCCAGTGGCCGTGGATGTGGTGCAGCCGGTACTTGCCGGGACGTCGGGACAGAGCCGTTGTTGACACGGTAGATACGACTTCTTAGCGTGGTCAATCCTCGCATCTCAGGCATCCCGTCGGCGCCCCTATTCAGTGATAAGGGGCACACGTTTCAGAACGGTTTCTGGCCTATGTCCGAAAGCACCGAAAGCACGGTCAGCACTGTCAGCACTGTCCTCGTATTGGGTTCCGACCCGCCACCGAAGCTGGACCGGCTCACCGGCCGGGCCCAGGTGATCTACGCCGATGACGCCTCCCTGGCCGGCCTACTCCCCTCCGCCGACGTGCTGTTGGCCTGGGACTTCACCTCCGACGCGATCCGGGACGCCTGGCCGTCGGAGGGACCCCGGCCCCAATGGGTGCACACCGCCAGCGCCGGCGTGGACCGGCTGCTGTGCCCGGCGCTGATCGCCGACGACACCCTGGTGACCAATGCGCGGGGCGTCTTCGAGCAGCCGATCGCCGAGTACGTCGCCGGGCTGGTGATCGCCATGGCCAAGGACTTCTACGGAAGTTGGGAGCTCCAGCGGCAGCGGCGCTGGCAGCACCGTGAGACGCTGCGGGTCGCCGGCAGCCGCGCCGTCGTGGTGGGCTCCGGGCCGATCGGGCGGGCCATCGGCATCACCCTGCAGGCACTCGGGATCACGGTCGACCTGGTAGGCCGCCGCGAGCGATCACCGGATCCGGAATTCGGCCTCGTGCATGCGGGTGACGCGCTGAACGGTCTGCTGCCGGCAGCCGATTGGGTGGTCTGCGCGGCGCCGCTGACCGAGGCCACCCGCGGGCTCTTCGGCAAGGACGCGTTCGCCCGGATGAAGCCGCAGGCGCGGTTCATCAACATCGGGCGCGGGCCGCTGGTCGTGGAGAAGGATCTCGTGGCGGCGCTGGGCGGCTGGCGGATCGCCGCGGCCGCGCTGGACGTCTTCGAGCAGGAGCCGCTGACCTCGGACAGCCCCCTGTGGGACGTCCCGCATCTGATCATCTCCCCCCACATGAGCGGCGACACGCTGGGCTGGCGGGACGCGCTCGCCGAACAGTTCCAGGACAACTTCGACCAGTGGTCGGCCGGCGAGCCGCTGAGCAACCTCGTCGACAAACACCTCGGGTACGTACCGGTGCGGTGACGGCGGCGATCCGCCGGCCGCGCAGCGCCGTCGCCGACGCGCGCCCGTACGCCGACGGCCCCGCTCCCCACACCCCGCCTCCTCCTCCCGCCTCCCGCCCCCCGGCTGTCCCCGCGCCTCCTCCCCCGCCGCCCTGCGCCTCCTTCTCCCACCTCCCTGCGCCTCCTTCTCCCACCGCCCCGCGCCTCCTTCTCCCACCGCCCCGCCCTGCACTCCCGCCCGCTGCCCCGCCCGGGGCGGCCAACGCCCGGAGGACGTATGACGACCGAACCGACCCATCTCGCCGATCTCACCGCCACGCGGCTCACGGCCGGGTACGCCGCCGGCGAGTTCTCCCCCGTTGAGGCGACCCGGGCGGTGCTGGAGCGCGCCGAGGCCGCCCAGGCCCGGACGAACTCCTTCACCCGGATCGACGCGGACGAGGCGCTGTCCGCCGCCAAGGAGTCGGCGGAGCGCTGGCGGGCCGGGGAGCCGGCCGGGCCGGTGGACGGGGTGCCGGTCACCGTCAAGGACTTGCTGCTGACCCGCGGCGCGCCGACGCTGCGCGGTTCGCGGACGGTCCGGGCGGAGGGCCGGGCGTGGGACGAGGACGCGCCGTCGGTCGCCCGGCTGCGGGAGTCCGGAGCCGTGTTCGTGGGCAAGACGACCACCCCGGAGTTCGGCTGGAAGGGGGTCACGGACAGTCCGCGGCACGGGGTCACGGGCAATCCGTACGACGCGGGGCGCACCGCGGGCGGCTCCAGCGGCGGCAGCGCGGCGGCGGTGGCGCTCGGCGCCGGTCCGCTGAGCCTGGGCACGGACGGCGGCGGCTCGGTCCGTATCCCGGCGTCCTTCTGCGGGATCTTCGCGCTCAAGGCGACCTACGGGCGGGTACCGCTCTATCCGGCGAGCCCGTTCGGGACGCTGGCGAACGTCGGGCCGATGACCCGGGACGCGGCGGACGCGGCGCTGATGATGGATGTGATCACCGCCCCGGACTGGCGGGACTGGTCGCAGCTCGGTCCGGCCGCCGGCTCCTTCCGGGAGGCGCTGGCCGGTCCGGTCTCCGGGCTGCGGGTGGCGTACAGCCCGTCGCTCGGCTGGGACGTGCCGGTGGCGCCCGAGGTCGCCGCGGCGGTCCGCTCGGCCGTCGACACGCTCGCCGGGCTCGGCGCGTACATCGAGGAGATCGACCCGGGCATCGAGGACCCGGTGGAGGCGTTCCACACGCTGTGGTTCAGCGGCGCGGCCCGGGTCGTCCAGCATCTGGGTGACGCGGAGCGGGAACTGCTCGACCCGGGGCTGCGGGAGATCTGCGAGCAGGGCGCGCGCTACAGCGCGCTGGACTATCTGGCGGCGATGGATACGCGGATGGCGCTCGGCCGGTTGATGGGCCGCTTCCACAGCGCCTACGACCTGCTGGTGACACCGACCGAGCCGATCACCGCGTTCGAGGCGGGCGCCGAGGTCCCGGCCGGATCGGGGCACACCCGCTGGACGGGCTGGACGCCGTTCACCTACCCCTTCAACCTCACCCAGCAGCCCGCCGCGACCCTGCCCTGCGGGGTGGACGGCGACGGACTGCCGATCGGGGTGCAGCTGATCGGGGCGCGGCACGCGGACGCGCTGGTGCTGCGCGCCGCGCACGCGCTCTACGAGGCGGGGGCGGCGGAGATTCCCGCGCCACCCGCTGCCCAGGACTGACTCGGCTACGCCCGGCGGAAGTTGAGGGTCTCCCCCACGGCGCCGGCCCGCCACAGGTCCTGGCAGGCGTCGGCCATCCGGTCCAGGCCGTCGACGACGGTGCCCCAGACGATCCCCGGCACCCAGCCCGCGTCACCGTTGATCAGCAGGTTGTTGCGCTCGTAGAAGAGGGCGAGGTCGACGACGGTGGCACGGCCCTGGTGTTTGGCCTGGGTCTCGTAGCCGTAGGACTTGGTGCCCAACTGGGTGTCGCTGAAGGTGAAGTAGCACAGGTCGCCGGGGATCGGCGTGATCGTCGGGTTCTCCAGCGGCGGCTCCTCCGGGGCGAACGGTGGAATGAGCGCGTAGATCTCATTGCGGGCGTATTTGGCGTGGTAGACATCGCCACCGAGCGGGAGCGCGTCCCATACGGCATTGCAGGTGATCGGTGCGCGGTCGTCGAGCAGTTTGGCGGTGCAGGTCACGCCGCGCTTGTCCAGGGAGACTTCGATGAAGCGGTCAGCCATGTGGCCTCCTACCGGTCCTTCACAGAACAAAGGGGAAGTGGTGCGCCCTTCAGCGCTTTCGGCCCGGAACAGCCTGAAAGACACTTTGTGCGATGCCCTCAACCGGCCATCGGCATGCCTCATTACGGGCCATGCACGGGAACCATACAGGCGCAATACCGACTTACGACACATGCTCCTTCCGCTTACATCAAGGGCTGGAAACTATCGGCATATGTTCAGCCGGGTCGGGTAGCCGCGCGCCCATGGCTCCACCACAGGGGAACACCTCAGGAATCATTGGAAAAGGGATTCGCCGCCGCTCGCTACTGGCCGGCGCGGCGGCGTTCGGCGCGGTCGGCGCCATCGGCGCGACCGCCGGATGCGCACAAGTGGACGTCTCGGGAGCGAAGGACGGGGGGCATCTGCTCGACGATCTGCGGGACAAGGGCACCGTGCGGATGGGCATCGCCAGTGAGCCCCCGTACGCCTCGATCGACAGCCGCGGAGAGCTCACCGGCGAGGCGCCCGCCGTCGCCAAGACGATCTTCCAGCGGCTGGGGGTGAAGAACTTCGAACCGGTGCCGGTCGAGTTCGGCGGGCTGGTCCCCGGGCTGCACTCGATGCAGTTCGACGTGATCGTCGCGGGCATGTTCATCAACAAGGCCCGCTGTGCGGCGGTCCTCTTCTCGGACCCGGACTACGAGTCGAAGGACGGCTTCCTCGTCCCGAAGGGCAACCCGAAGAAGATCAAGACGTACAAGGACATCGCCGAACAGGGCCTCCGGATGGGCACCGGCGTCGGGTACGCGGAGATCGACTACGCCACCGGCAACGGCGTCGAGAAGAGCCAGATCTCCCTCTACCCCGACCAGATCGCCGGCATGGAGGCCCTGGAGGCCAAGCGCATCGACTGTTTCGCGGGGACCGCCCTGACGATGATCGAGGCGCTCAAGACCGGTGACCACCCCAAGGTGGGCATGACCGCCCCGTTCACGCCGACGGTCGACGGCAAGCCGCAGCGGGACGGCGGCGGTTATGGATTCCGGCTGGGCGAGACCCAGATCCGGGACGCCTTCAACGCCGAGCTGCACAAGATGAAGAAGAGCGGCGAACTGCTGCGTATCGCCAAACCGTTCGGATTCACCAAGGAGTTCATGACGGACCTGACAGCAGAGGAGCTCTGCAAGAAATGACCGGTCCTCTCTGGCAACTCTTCTTCGAAGGCGTCTGGATCACCATCCAGTTGATGGTCTACAGCGCTCTGCTCGCGGCCACGGTCGCCTTCGGCATCGGCATGGCGCGCACCTCCCGCCACAAGGCCGTCCGCTTCCTGTCCGGTGTCTATGTGGAATTCTTCCGCGGCACCTCCGCCCTGGTCCTGATGTTCTGGCTGTTCTTCGCGCTGCCGCTGCTCGGCTGGCAGCTGGCCGGCATGTGGGCGGGCACCCTCGCGCTGGGGCTGTCCTACGGCGCGTACGGCTCCGAAGTCGTACGCGGAGCCATCCAGTCGGTGGCGCCCGCGCAGCGGGAGGCGGCCATCGCGCTGAGCTTCTCGCCGTGGCAGCGGATGCGGAAGGTGATACTGCCGCAGGCCGTCCCCGAGATGATGCCGCCGTTCAACAACCTGCTGATCGAGCTGCTCAAGGGCACCGCGTTGGCGTCGCTGCTGTCCATCGGCGAGCTCACCTTCCAGGCCAAGCTCGCCCGGCTCTCCACCGGTGAGAGCGCGCAGGTCTACGGGATCATCCTGGTGATGTACTTCGTGATCGCCTTCTGCGTCACGCGGGTGATGCGCCTGCTGGAGCGGCGCGCCAAGGCATCGATCGGCCAGAAGCCGGAGAGGGCGGGCTGGTTCTCCCGCAAGCTTCCCGTCAAGGAGCTGGAGACGCAGATCGCGGCAACCGGGGGTAACCGATGAACACCTGGTCTTGGGATTACGTCGGCGAGATCATGCCGCAGCTCCTCCATGGGCTGTGGATCACCGTTCAAGCGACGATCTACGGCTCACTGGTGGCTTTCGCCCTCGGACTTTTCTGGGCGCTCGCGCTGCGTTCGGGGAACCGCTGGGTGACCTGGCCGGTGAGCGCCGTCGTCGAGTTCATCCGCAACACCCCGCTGCTGGTGCAGCTGTTCTTCCTGTTCTTCGTGCTGCCGAGCTGGGGAGTGTCCTTCGGGCCGCTGACCACGGGGGTCATCGGACTGGGGCTGCACTACTCGACGTACACCGCCGAGGTGTACCGCGCCGGCATCGACGCGGTGCCCGCCGGGCAGTGGGAGGCGGCCACCGCGCTGAGCCTGCCGCGCCGCCGCACCTGGACCGCGGTGATCCTGCCGCAGGCCTTCCGCAGGGTGGTCCCCGCTCTCGGCAACTATGTGATCGCGATGTTCAAGGACACCCCGATGCTGTCGGCCATCACGGTGACGGACATGCTCTTCGAGGCGAACAGCATCGGCGCGACCACCTTCGACTACATGGAACCGATCACGATCGTCGGTCTCCTCTTCATCGTGATCTCGTACCCCACCTCCCTCCTCCTGCGAGTCCTGGAGCGTCGCCTTGTCCGCTGACAGCAACCTTTCCAAGGAAACGGCAAACCCCGCGGTCGACGGCAGCGAGCTGATCCGCTTCGACCACGTCACCAAGCGCTTCGGGACCAACACGGTCCTGGACTCGCTGGACTTCACGGTCTCCTCCGGCAAGCACGTCACCCTGATCGGCCCGTCCGGCTCCGGCAAGACGACGATTCTGCGGCTGCTGATGACGCTGCTGAAGCCGGACGAGGGGACCATCAAGGTCGGCGGTGAGTACCTCACCCATGAGGAGAAGGGCGGCAAGCTCGTCCCGGCCGGCGAGAAGCACACCCGCGAGGTGCGCAAGAACATCGGCATGGTCTTCCAGCAGTTCAACCTGTTCCCCAACATGAAGGTGCTGCGGAACATCACCGAGGCGCCGGTGCACGTCCTGGGCATGACCAAGGACGAGGCCGAGGAGCGCGCCCGCGGGCTGCTCGACCTGGTCGGCCTGACCGAGCACCTCGACAAGTACCCCACCCAGCTCTCCGGCGGCCAACAGCAGCGGGTCGCCATCGCGCGGGCGCTGGCGATGCGGCCGCAGGTGCTGCTGTTGGACGAGGTGACCTCGGCGCTCGACCCGGAGTTGGTGGCCGGCGTGCTGGACGTGCTGCGCGACATCGCCCACACGACCGACATCACCATGCTCTGCGTGACGCACGAGATGAACTTCGCCCGGGACATCTCCGACGATGTGCTGATGTTCGACTCGGGCCGGGTCATCGAGTCCGGTTCCCCGGAAAAGATCTTCACCGAGCCGGAACACGAGCGGACCCGGGAATTCCTGAGCGCGGTGCTCTGACCGGCCCGTCCTGATCCGCCACAGGGTGGTGTTCCCCGGCCTTCCGGGGCACACCACCCTTTCCCCTTTGTCCCTTGGGCGGATCTGCGACTTCCACCGCCAGATGGCTGAGAAGCGCATCTTCCTTTGGTACGTCAGCATGTGGAAGGGCAACAAGGTCAAGTGGACCAGCGACGAAAAGATGCTCCGGACGTCCTGGGGAACGGCATCTGCCGTCCCGGAGACGTGAACTGACGTCCTGGCAGCGGACTCGCGGAGCCGGTCACGAGCATGGCCGGTTCCGCACCTCCCCGGGCCCTCCCCAGCCCAGTGACCAAGGCATATGCCAACGTCACAAGCCCCAGTACAGAAAACCGGCACGCAACCCTTTTCAGTCAAGACCCCCTCCATCGAAGGCCGTTCACCGCTATCGTGATACGAGCCCCGTTGTCCGGGAGCGGTCGCCCGCTGCGTCGATCGACCGCGACCAACAACGGTCACGACGCAAGCGGTAACAACCTGCTAGGGGGACACCGTGGCGCTGAAGCCCGAGCCGACCGCGCCGTTCCATTCGGTGCAGTACGCGCTTCGCGTACTCGAAACGATCTCCAGGCGCGCCGACGGCGTGACCGATGCGCAGATCGCCCGGGAAACCGGACTGCCCACGGGCCACCTCGCCCACATGCTGTCGATGCTGCGACGCGAGGGCTATGTGGAGCAACTCGCGGACGGTGCGTACATCGTCGGCGAATCCCTGCTGCTGCTGGGTTCCGGCAGCGACCGCGACGGCGCACTGCGGGACAAGCTCCAGCTCACCCTCGACGAGCTGCGGGATTCGGTCGGCGCGGCGGTCTACATCAGCCGGTACATCGACGGCGAGGTGAAGATCCTCCACTACGCCGACGGACCGCAGGCCCCCAAGGTCAACGAGTGGGCCGAATTCCGCCGCACGGCGCATGCCAGCGCAGTCGGCAAGTGCCTCCTCGCACAGCTGGACCACGACGGCCGGATGGACCACCTCTCACGCCACAAGACCGCCCGGCTCACGTCCCGGACGATCACCAACGAGAAGGTGCTGTTCCACAAGCTCGACAGCCAGCCGCCGACGGTACCCGTACTGGATCTCCAGGAGTACGCCGTCGGCACGGTCTGCGCCGCCGTACCGATCACGGCCGGATCGACGGTCGGCTGCCTCGCGCTGTCGATGCCGCTGGAGCACGCCCACCGCCTGCGCCAGGCCGCCGACGCGCTGAATCGCGGGGCCGCGCCGGTGCTGCTGTCGCTGGCGATCTGACGCTAAAGGGGTCGGGTGGGGACTTCGGGGTGACTGGGGCGCCGGGGAGTGGCCGGCCCGGCTCCGGCGGGCTCCGGTCCGGGCTTGCATCCGGGCTTCCGGCGGGCCGCGCCTTCGCCCCCGATGAGCGTGGTCTCAAGCACCCGTCCGGACCAGGTAGTATTTCTTTCGTCAGCGCGCGCCGCTAGCTCAGTTGGTTAGAGCAGCTGACTCTTAATCAGCGGGTCCGGGGTTCGAGTCCCTGGCGGCGCACGTATGAAGTGGGCGTTCTCGGTTCTCCGGGAACGCCCACTTCGTTGTTGGGGCTGCCATACGGCGCTGCCCTCGCTCTCCCACCCTCATCGGTCCAGGTGGTGGTGCGATCGTGCTCGCCGTAGAGGGCCAGGAGCGCGGCGCGGCCCCCGTCGATGAACGGGCGGTACGCCGTCCCGGCCGGCCCGGCGTCCAGTGGCGTCCACCACACCGGTTCCGGGCAGCGGCCAGGAAGATCCCCGGTCCAGGACCAGCCCGCGCCCGCCTGCCCGGATGACCGGCCGCGGGTGCGGGCGGCGGTGGCCTCGGGGGTCCGCCAGTACCCCTCGAAGGAGCTGCGACCCCGGGGGAAGTCGGGGAGGCCCGACGGAACAACCGAAGCCGCCGGCGCACCCGATCGGGCACGTCAGGCGCAGCTCAGGCGCTCAGGAGAGGTCGACGTCCGAGCAGGCATAGAACGCATTGCCCGTGTCGGCGATGTTCCAGACGCCCAGGATGAGGTGGCGCCCGGACTTCTGGGTCGGGACGGTGCCCTGATGCTGCACCGTTTCGCCGGGCTGCGCGCCACCCATGGGCACCGTCATGAACGGCTCGGGTTCGAGATCGGCGCGGGTGAGCGGCTTGCTGGGGTCGTAGCCGTCCTTGGTGATGAAGTAGGAGAAGTCCGCGGTCGAGTGACGTGCGGTCAGCCGCCAGGTGAAGGTGTAGCCCTGCCCCGGGGAGAGCTTGGTGCCGGGCCACTTGCCGCCGCGGGGATCGTCCAGTTCGGCGAAGTTGTCGTGGCCTCCGGAGCAGATCTTGCCGTCGGCGGGACCGGCCTCCGGGAAGCCCTTGGGTGCCTCGACGCTCTGCGGTTCGTACTGAATGGCGCCGCAGTCCTTGACGGTGCCGTTGGCACAGAGCGCCTGGCGGCTGGGAGGTGCGTCGCTGTAGCCGTGACTGGAGGCACTGCCCGTCGCGAGAAAGGAGACACCGACGATGCCGAGGCCGATCACGGCAGCACTGATCCTTTTGCGCATGCTTCGCTCCTGAAGAACGTGGGGGGGGAGTTCCATGAGCCGAATGAAGTGCGGTCTAGACCAAACGGCAGACTAATAACAGGAGTTGAACATGTCCAGACCAATAACGACCGGATCTCCGGTTTCCGCAACCACAGCGAGGGCAGAGGCGACCGCCGTACGGCCGGATGAGGGTGCGCGGAGGGTCAGCTGAGTGGTCAGGCCGCTGCCGTGAGGGAGGTTGTCGGGTGGGCGGCGGTTTGGACCAGGGCCGTGTAGGTGCGGCGGAGGGCTATGAGAGATTCCTGGGCCTCGCGGTAGACGGCGGCGTCGGGGCCGCCACGGTGGGCGAGGGTGCGGACCGGGGCGCAGTGGCGGTCCATCGCGCTGAGCCAGGCGCGGTGCTGTGCCGGGAGGTGGCGGCGGACGAGTTGCCGCCTGCCCTCGCCCATGCGTCGTCCGCCGATACCCAGCACCGCGTCCGCGGCCTGGAGTACGGGGGGTTCCAGGGCGCCCTGTTCGGCGAGTGCGGCCAGCACGGCGCGCTGCTGTTCGGTCGCCGGTGCGGCCGCCAGTCCGGCGGCCTCGGAGTGGAGTTGGGCACGCAAGGCGTGCTGGACACGGACCAGGCGGCGCAGAGCTGTCGGCGTGGAGGAGTCGTCGGGCGCTCGGCCCGCGAGGGTTTCCGCGAGGCGGAAGAGCCAGATTCCGTGCGCTTCGAGCCGGGTCGCAGCCAGCATCAACCGGTCCAGGCGGCTGAGCGGTTGGCCCTCCGGCGCCCAGCGGACGATGGGTACGAGCTGTTCCGTACGGGCGAGTTGGTCGATGGGGATGTGGCGGCGCGGTTTGCGCTCCGGCGCCCAGTTGTGCAGCGCGAGGGTGGGCAGCGCGATGAACTGGTCGTGGTCGATGCGGTGTGCGATGGCCGCCCACAGGTCGAGGAACGCCCCATCGGCGACCTCGCGTGCAGCCGGTGCGAGCGGGTCGAGTCCGCTCCAGCCGCAGGACACCGCGATCACCGCCACCCGCATCGCGGCGGCCTCCGCGTTACGCGGTGACAGGCGCGAGACCCGTTGCCGCAGGGCGCTCAACTCGTCGGCGCGTTGGGCACGTTCGACAATGGCGATGGCCTGCTCGCGGCACGGGGCGACCGCTACTGCGCGGGCCAGGGCGTCCAGCCGGGTCCAGGTTCCGATCATGGAACGGACCGGGGGCCGCTCGGGGAGGAAGCCGTGTGCCCGGGGATCGTGCGCCGCCGAGCAGGCCGGGCCGGCACCGGCAGGCGACGCAGCCCCGACCGGGGAGGCGGATCCGGCCGCGTCGGCCGACCCGTCCCCGGCGGCCGCGTCGGCCCCAGGGACGTGCCCCGCCTGGAGGGAGGCCCGACCCGCCTCGGTGCGGGCGAGGTCGGCATCGGTCGTGGTGGTAACCGTGGTGGTAAACATCGTCATCAGCACTTCCCCGCGAGCAGCCGGGCCAGGTGGGCGTCCATGTCGAGGTAGCGGTCCTCTTGGCCGGGCGGCACGATCGCCGCGGTCTGCTCCAGCCATGAGGCCAGCTCCGTCGCGCACACCGACAGCGCACAGCCCGTGTCATCGGTGGACAGGTCGATGCACACGCGCCGCTGCCCGTCCGGCTCACGGAAGGGCCGCACCCATACGTCCCCGTACCCCGCTTCGCCGGACAGCCCGTCCAGCAGCAGATCGCGGGCGAACAGCCAGGTGGAGACGGTGCGACCGCGGTGGACGAGGGCGACCTCGACCTCGTACGGGCGGTCGCTGCGGTAGCTGAACCCGCCGGCCACCGGAACCACTGCATCCGGCCCGAGGAGAAGCCGCACCTCAAGGGTGCGCTTGGCTGTCGACACCACGACGATCAACCTTTCCGATGGAGGGACGGGTCCCGGTGGACCGAGTCCGGGGCGCGCGTCCTAGCAGACGCTGTCGGGCGGGGTGGGGTTGCCGGAGGTGGCGGAGGAGTGACGGACGCCATGGACCGCCGGGGCGCGCGGGCGGGCCGGACCGGCATGGGCCGCTGCCGGAGCGGAGGCCGTCCGGGCGTATGCGGAGGGGCGGCGCGCCCGGCACTGGCATTCCGGTCCCTCCGGGGTCAGCGGGTTCTCTTGCCTCGGCGCGCGCCTCAGCCTTTCAACGGGCAGGAGATACCGCTTGGTGACGGTGCAACTGTTGGACCGAGGCCATGGCATTGCTCTGCGGCCACGCGCATGTGCCCTATGGCCACGAACCCTGATCTTCAGCCACGAACTCGATCTTCACAGACCAATTCAGGCGGCCGGTCAGTCGAAGGTCCCGAGATGAAGGGACTTTCGGCCCGCGCCGGAACGGATTCCCGTGGGGTAATTACGGCGGCATCGACAATGCGGGGGAGTGGCACGGATCACATTGGTCAGCTGTGTGGGGGAACCGGTCGTGGGTACAGAGCACCTCCGAAGTTCGTGTAAAGTTCTTCAGGTCAGCGCGCGCCGCTAGCTCAGTTGGTTAGAGCAGCTGACTCTTAATCAGCGGGTCCGGGGTTCGAGTCCCTGGCGGCGCACGTAACACTGAGGCCCCTCGCCATGCGAGGGGCCTCAGTGGTTTGTCCCGGGGCCTCAGTCGTTGTCCCGGGCAGGGCCGGCGGGCACCAGCAGCCATACGACGAGCGGGGCGACGGCACCGGCCAGGGCCGTCCAGACGCGCCAGCCGCCGTCGGCGGGCAGCAGCAGCGCGCCCGCGGCGGCCACCGAGAGGATCATGCCGAGCAGCACGCTGACCGGCACCGTTCGTGGCCAGAGGCTGCCGAACTCCAGCAGCCGGATCTGCCGGCCCGCGTCGACCGGGACCGGTCCGCGCGGCTGCGCGGCGACCCGCGCGGCCTCGGCGGCGGGGACGCGGCCGGGCAGCTGCCAGCCGTCGTCCGCAATGAAGTCCGCGGCGGCCTTCCTCGGGGACCCGGTGGGGATCCAGTGGGATGCGGTGGGGTTCCAGACGAGCCAGCCCTCGCTGCCGACGAGCAGCGGGGCCGCCCGTTGGTGCGACGCCGCGAGGTTGAGCGGGACGTCGCCGAGCTCGGTGCGCAGCGTCAGGCACTCGTAGCGCGGGGTGCTCTGCTTGCCCGCCCGGTTCCCGGCACTTTGCCTGCTCCCCTGGCTCCCCTGGCTGTCCTGCCGCTTCCCGGTGTCGCGGTCCGAGGGCGGCTCGACGTGCTGGGCCATGCCGGTCGCCGTGGCGCGCAGCGTGATCCACCCCTTGCCGACGCGTCGGGCACGGCGCGGCGGGGCCGCGGCGGCCACCCCTGCGACCAGCGCCAACGCGGCGAACGCCGCCCACCCCCAGACGGCGAGGAAGAAGTCACCGGTCTCCAGGGTGCGACCCGCGAGCATCGCCTCGACGTCCGACCATGGTCGCGCGCCGACCGCGCCCAGCTCGGGCCGCGAGGGCGCATAGGCGACGGGGAAGGTGTCGCCCGCTTCTCCGACGCCCTTCGAAGTCTCCGCACGGAAGGTCGCACGCACGGTCCGGGTGCCGTCGCCCGATGGCAGTCGGACCGTGTAGTCGGCTTCGGCGGAGGCCCGGGGGCTGCTGCCCGCGCGCTCCACGTTGGCGACGGCGACGACCGGCAGTTCCTTGATCACGTATCCCGCGTCGACGATCCGGTCGGCCGTGGGGCTGCGGTCCGGATCGCCCGCGGCCAGGCTGAAGCCCAGCACCAGGGCGGTGGGGAAGGCCACCGCGGCGGCCATGATCCGGGCCCAGGTCCAGCCCGAGCCGTGGAGCTTCGCGGGGATGGCCGCGCCCGGTACGGCGGCGGGATCACGGACCGCGTCCAGCGCCAGCTCGTATGCGCGCCCGCGCGAGACCCGGCCCGCCTTGAGCACGTATCCGGTGAGCACCAGTAGGCACAGGATCAGCGCCGCAAGTGCGCCCCACACCACGCCCGTACGGACCGGGCCGATGTCCAGGAACAGCCAGCCGGCGGTCAGTACGAGGAGGGCGGGCGTCGCCACCACGGTGACGCTGCGGCCGAGCCACACCGACGCGGCGGTCATCGGAGGGCTCCCGCTGCGTTGGTGGCCGAGAGTGCCGGCAATGCCTGCGGCTTCAGTGCCAACAGCGCCACCGGCGTACGCGGACATTTCCCCCGCGCCCCATCACTGCGCGCATCGCTACGTATTTCCCCGCACATATCGTTGCGGCTCTCGATGCGGCTGTCGCTGCATGTGTCGCCGTACGTATCCCCCGCCACAATGCTCCTGATTCCGTCGACTTGCCTTTTGGCGATGCCAGTTGACGGCGGACTTTACCAATGCGGAACAATCCCTTTGCCGGTGAGGCACCGGGCGAGAGTGTGCGGGTCCGTGCGGGACCGCGATGGACTCCTTTTCTCTCTGCGTTTTTGTACGGCGCGACGAAATGCTGGCATATCGCTGGTC
The DNA here is from genome assembly GCF_040654775.1 of Streptomyces sp. NPDC050636. Taxonomy (NCBI): domain Bacteria; kingdom Bacillati; phylum Actinomycetota; class Actinomycetes; order Kitasatosporales; family Streptomycetaceae; genus Streptomyces; species Streptomyces sp. NPDC050636. Next base: position 18,642 of record NZ_JBFAIP010000003.1, on the reverse strand, counting down.
AAATCAGAGTCGCCGGTGCAGAGTCACCGCATGGCGCGCGACATAGGGGACCGGATCAAGAGGCTGATCATCGACCGGCGGCTGCCGTCCGGTGCCGCGCTGCCGACCGAGCCGGAGCTGATGGAGCTGCTCGGGGTGAGCCGGAATTCCGTACGGGAGGCGCTCAAGGGCCTGCAGGCGATGGGCATCGTGGAGATCCGGCACGGGTTCGGGACGTATGTCGGGCCGATGTCGATGGCGCCGATGAGCGAGGGCCTGGCGTTCCGGACGGTGGCCGGGCATGTGCGTGGCGAGGACAGCCTGCGGCAGCTGCTGGAGCTGCGGGAGGCGGTGGAGGCGGGGCTGATCGCGCGGCTGGCCGGGCGGGTGGCGGCGGATGATCTCGCCGAGCTGGACGGGCTGGTGGCACAGATGGAGCGGGAGGCCGCGGCGGGCGCAGTGGCGGCGGAGACCGACCGGGCGTTTCACGCCGCGCTCTACCGGGGGCTGGCGAATCCGTTGTTGAGCGAGGTGCTGGATGCGTTCTGGGAGGCGTTTCACCGGGTGCGTACGGATCTGGCGGACGCGACGGCGGATCCGCGGGCCACCTGGCGTCAGCACCAGGAGATCGTGGTGGCGGTGCGCGCCGGCGACGCGGTGCGTGCGGAGCAGGCCGTTCGGAAGCACTTCGACAACATTCGTCAGAGGCTGCACAGTTCCGGAACGAAGTGATGCACCCTGCGCCATAAACCGTCCCGCAATGCACGCTCTTGTCCGTAAACATCTTGTTTCGGTCTTGCGATCATGAAGGTGGTCCGAGACCCTGACCTGGGACCCCGGCAAACCGGACGATGAGTCGGATGTCGAGCCGGACGTCGGACGGATGCCGGACGGAACGCCGAACGGGCCGTGGTCACCAAGGAGTTGGGGATGCCGGAGCTGGGGGATGTACCGGCAGCCGCGAACTGAGCGCGGAGCCCGCCGTTCCGGAAACCCGGCGGAGCGTTCATCATGAAACCGGAAGATGGCCGTCAGCGTCTAACGGCGTGGGCGGCCGACATCAGTGAGCCCGAGTCGGTCGAGGGGGACCGAGCACCCGGGCCATCAGCGAGGGCACGCAGCCAGTGTTGCGTGCGGGGGGATGGACTCATGACGTCGCCGCCTGACGGCGCCCGCCAGCAGCATTCGTACGATCCGTCCGCGACGACACGCCTGCGCGTGCCACGCCAGCACTGGCAGCGGCGCATCCAGCGAAAGCCGCTGCCGCGCTACGACTACGAGCACTACAGCCGGCTCGCCGGGCCGCTCACCCAGCCCGACCCGAACAAGCCCTACAAGGTCCGCTACCGCTCCCTGCTGGCCGACGAGCCGCACCGCATCCGGGCCGCCCTGCTGCTCGGCGCCGCGCCGCTGGTCTCGCTGGGCCTGCTCGCCTGGCTGATGCAGCCCGCCCACTGGACTCAACGCGATTACCCCGCCTATGAGTTCCTGCCGGTGCTGGATGCCGTCATGCTCGTCTCGATCGGGCTGATCGAGTTCTTCCGCTGCATGAACGTGCTGTCCAACGCACATGCCACCCTCGTCGCCCGCGACCCCGTTCCGGTCGTCCCGGAGAACGGCACCCGCGTCGCCTTCCTCACCTCCTTCGTGCCCGGCAAAGAGCCGCTCGCCATGGTGACGAAGACGCTGGAGGCGGCGGTCAAGGTGCGGCACCGCGGCCTGCTGCACGTCTGGCTGCTGGACGAGGGCGACGACCCGGACGTCAAGGAGGTCTGCCGGCGGCTCGGCGTGCACCACTTCACCCGCAAGGGCGTGCCGGAGTGGAATCAGCCCAAGGGCCCGCACCGCGCCAAGACCAAGCACGGCAATTACAACGCCTGGCTCCAGGCGCACGGCGACTCCTACGACTACTTCGCGTCCGTCGACACCGACCATGTTCCGCTGCCCAATTACCTGGAGCGGATGCTGGGCTTCTTCCGCGACCCGAATGTCGGTTTCGTCATCGGTCCGCAGGTGTACGGGAACTACGACACCTTCGTCACCAAGGCCGCCGAGTCCCAGCAGTTCCTCTTCCACGCGCTGATCCAGCGGGCCGGCAACCGCTACGGGGCGCCGATGTTCGTCGGCACGTCCAATGCCGTACGCATCAGCGCGCTGAAGCAGATCGGCGGGCTGTACGACTCGATCACCGAGGACATGGCGACCGGTTTCGAAATGCACCGGCATCGCAATCCGGCGACCGGGAAGAAGTGGCGCTCGGTATACACGCCGGATGTGCTCGCGGTCGGCGAGGGGCCCACGGCCTGGACGGACTTCTTCACCCAGCAGCTGCGCTGGTCGCGCGGGACGTACGAGACGATCCTCAAGCAGTTCTGGAAGGCGCCTTTCACGCTGCCGCCCGGCCGGCTCTTCAACTACACCATGATGGTGATCTTCTATCCGATGTCGGCGCTGAACTGGATTCTGGCGGCGCTCAGCTGTGCGCTGTTCCTGGGCCTGGGCGCATCGGGTGTGCAGATCGATCCGTCGGTGTGGATGATGCTGTACGGCAATGCGTCGGCACTGCAGATCGGGCTGTATATCTGGAACCGTCGGCACAATGTCTCGCCGCATGAGCCGGAGGGGTCCGGCGGAATCGCCGGCATGGTGATGTCCGCGCTTTCCGCGCCGATTTACGCCCGCTCGCTGTTCGATGCCGTATTGCGCCGCAAGAGCAAGTTCGTGGTGACGCCGAAGGGCGATTCGTCCAGCCCGGACACGCTCTTCGGGACGTTCCGGATCCATCTCTTCTTCATTCTGGTCTTCGGCGGCTCGCTGGGGGCGTCGTTCGCGCTCGGCCACAGCCATCCGGCGATGATCACCTGGGCCTCGCTCGCGCTGCTGGTCACCGCCGCGCCGATCGCGGCCTGGCAGCTGTCCGTACGCCGGGAGAAGCGGCAGCGGACGGCGCCCGCGGCACCGGCGGCCACGACACCCGAAGAACGGCCCGCTCCGGAAGCCCAGGCCGCCACGGCCGCTGACCCGGCCACCACCGAACAGACCGTACAGATCGCCCTTGGGGGACGTCACACATGAAGTACCGTCCGAGCCGTCGCGCTCGCAGAGTGGCGATAGCGACGGCGGTGGTGCTCGCTCTGGCCGGGATGAACGGCCCGGCGCTCTACGACTTCGCCTCGGAGCAGTACCACCAGTACGAGATCAACAAGCCCGAATACAAGGCGGCGAACGGCCACTGGGATGTCGTCGACGTCCCGGACAAGTACCGCATCAACACCATCCACGCGGCGCTGCTGCACACCGGGAAGGTGCTGCTGGTCGCCGGTTCGGGCAACAACGCCGCCAATTTCAAGGCCAAGTCGTTCCGTACGGTCCTGTGGGACCCGGAGAAGAACACCTTCAAGAACATCGACACCCCCAAGGACCTCTTCTGCTCCGGGCACACCCAGCTGCCGGACGGCAAGCTCCTGGTGGCCGGCGGCACCCAGCGGTACGAGAAGCTGGACGGCGATGTGAAGAAGGCCGGCGGCCTCATGATCATCTACAACGAGAATCCGGACGGCCCCCGGACGTTCCCGGCCGGCACGCTCTTCACCGGCAAGGGGAACGGCAAGACGTTCACGTCCAAGGACCCGGTCGTGGTGCCGCGTGCGAAGAAGACCAAGGACCCGGTGACCGGCAGGGTCACGGTGACGCACAGCGAGGCCCGGGTCTATGTCGAGGCGCTCAAGGAAGGCCGCCAGCACTCCACCGGCTCCCAGGACAACTACCGCATCCAGGGCCTGAGCGGCGCGGACGCCCGTAACCTCTACGGCATCGCGCAGAAGCTGTCCTTCGACAAGAAGGACTTCCAGGGGATCAAGGACTCGTTCGAGTTCGACCCGGTGGCCGAGCGCTATCTCCGCGTCGACCCGATGAACGAGGCCCGCTGGTACCCGACCCTGACCACCCTCCAGGACGGCAAGGTCCTCTCGGTCTCCGGACTGGACGAGATCGGACAGGTCGTCCCCGGCAAGCAGGAGATCTACGACCCGAAGACGAAGAAGTGGACCTACCTCCCCAAGCAGCGCTTCTTCCCGACCTACCCGGCGCTCTTCCTGACCGACCAGGGCCGGGTCTTCTACACCGGCTCCAACGCGGGCTACGGCCCCGACAACATCGGCCGCAAGCCGGGCATCTGGGACCTGAAGTCCAACAAGTTCCAGACCGTGCCCGGGATGAGCGATCCGAACATCCTGGAGACGTCGATGTCGGTGCTGCTGCCACCCGCTCAGGAACAGCGTTACATGGTGCTCGGCGGCGGCGGGGTCGGCGAGGACCCGAGGGCCACGGACAAGACCCGGATCGTGGATCTGCACGCCCCCTCCCCGCGCTTCAAGGACGGGCCGCCGCTGTACGCGAAGGCCCGCTACCCGAGCAGCGTGATCATGCCGGACGACACGGTGCTGACCACCAACGGCTCGGGCGACTACCGGGGGCGCAGCGACTCCAACGTCCTCAAGGCGGAGCTGTACGACCCGAAGGCCAACACCTCACGGGCGGTGGCCGATCCGCTGGTCGGCCGTAACTACCACTCCGGGGCGCTGCTGCTCCCGGACGGCCGGGTGATGACCTTCGGCTCCGACTCCCTCTACGCCGACAAGGACAACACCAAGCCCGGTGTCTTCCAGCAGCAGATGGACATCTACACGCCGCCGTACCTCTTCCGAAGCTCTCGTCCCGAGCTGACGGACCCGGGCCCCAAGACGGTCGCCCTCGGCGGCAAGGCGACGTACCGCTCCACGCATGCCTCGGCGATCAAGAAGATGCGGCTGCTGCGGCCCGGCTCGTTCACCCATGTCACCAACATCGAACAGCGGTCGATCGCGCTGAACTTCACGACGACGAAGGACGGGGTGACGGTCACCCTGCCGGACGACCCGTCGCTGGTGCCGCCCGGCTGGTACATGCTGAACGCGGTGGACGGCGAGGGGACGCCGTCGAAGGCGGTGTGGGTGAAGGTGCCGCAGGGGGAAGGCGCCCGCTGAGGGACCCGACGCACGGATGAGGGGACGCCCGGTGGCCCGGGCGCCCCCTCGCTCCTTGCCCGCGGGCTACTTCTTGGCGTTACGAGCCAGCTCCAGGGCGTAGTCCGGCCACCAGGCACCGGCCTTGGGGCCGCCCTTGCAGCTGCCGTCCGACTCTCCGGGGCGCTTGATCCACAGATAGGCGTCCACCTGCGGATCGCCGGTCCTGACCGTGGGAGGCGTCCCCAGCGCCCGGCCGCGCGGGTTGCACCACTTCTCCGCATCGTCGCCGCCGGGGGCCGGGCCGTTGCCGTTGCGGCTGGTGTCGATGACGAAGTGCTTGCCGCCGACCATCGCGGACAGCCGCTTGCCGTACTTCGTGTTCTCCTGTGTGGTCTGGTAGTTGGAGATGTTCAGCGCGAAACCGTCGGCCCGGTCGATACCGGCCCGCTTGAGCGGTTCGACCATCCGGCCCGGGTCATTGATCCAGTGCGGATTGCCGGCGTCCAGATAGACCTTGGTGTGCGGCAGCCCCTTGAGCTTGCCGACCGCTTCCGTCAGCAGGGCGTAACGCTCCTCGTGGAACTCCTGCGGGGTGCACTTGTCCTCGATGTGCGGTAGCGCGTCGGGTTCCAGGACCACGATGGTCTCGCGGTTCCCGATGCCCTTGAGGACGCCGTCCAGCCAGGTCCGGTAGGCGTTGCCGTCGGAGGCGCCGCCCTTGGAGTAGCTGCCGCAGTCGCGGTGCGGGATGTTGTAGAGGACGAGCAGGGCCGCGCGGTCGGCCTTGGCGGCCGCCTCGGTGAAGCCGCGCGCCTCCCCCTCCGGGTCGTCGACCCCGATCCACTCGGCGACCGGCTGCGCGGCGATCTTGTGGACGAGCCGGGCGTCGGCGTTCTTGCCGGCCTTGCCGTAGGTGGCGACCTGACGGGCCGCCTTGCCGTCCGGGTTGACCCAGAACGGCGCGACGGACTTGGGACGCTGGCCCGGTTTGGCCGGGATGCTGTCGTCGTCGTCGCTGCCGGACGAGGAGCAGCCGGCGAGCAGCAGCGCGCCCAGCGCCGATATCGCGCCGAGCGTTGCCGATCGGTTCAGTCGGCGGGCCCTCCGAAGACTGCCGTACATCCACTCCCCCTCGGAGCACGGATCACGGCCGGCAGGGCACCGCCGGCCGTCTCCATCCTGGCACACGGCCGTTCAGCCGTCGGCCGCGTTGCCCGCGTGCGCCCCCTGGAAGCCCGTCAGATACGCCGAGACCACCACGTGCGCGGTGTACGCGCGCCGTGCGGGGTCGAAGCTTCCGCCCCTGGTGACCAGCCGGAGTTCGGACCGACCTGGCGCGTGGGCGGCGTAGACCTGCGACGCGTCGAAGTGCTCGCGGTCATGGAGCCGGACGTCCTCGACGGTGAACCGGGCGGTGCTGCCGTCCGCGCGCCGTACGTCCACCCGGTCTCCCGGCTTGGCGCCGGCCAGCCCGTGGAAGACGGCCCGCCGGGTGTCGCCGCCGGCCTGGCCGACGAGCACCGCCACGCCCTCCGCACCGGGTTGCGGGCCGTCCGCGTACCAGCCGACGAGGTCCGGTGAGCCGGGCGGCGACGGGAGCGCCTCGCCGCTCTCGTCGGGGCCGCGCTCGACGATGCCGGCACGTACGCCGAGCACGTCGATGGTGATCCGGCTGGGCCTGGCGGAGCTGGAAGCGGCGACGGCATGGTGGGCGCGCGGGGATGCCCGGCCCAGTGGGGCGTGGTGGGCGTGCGGGGATGCCTGGCCCGATGCGGTGGCGTGGGCGTGGGCGTGCGGGAGTACTTGGCCCCATGGGCGTCCGACCGCCGCAACATCACCCGTCGTGGGAACCTTCGCCGCGCCCCCGTCCGTCATTCCGCGCCCCCACAGCCACAGCCCCAGCAGCAGCACCGCCCAGGCCACACCGATCAGCAGCTGCCCGTGCCGGGGGCGGTGGTGGCCATGACCGGGGCGGTGACCGCCCGCCGGCCCGGACGCCTCCGCCCTCCCCTCCTCCTCAGCGCTCATCGCCACCGCCCTGCCGCTCGCGCCGGATCCGCAGCCGCAGCCGCAGCAGCTGCCCCGCGATGACGAGGACCGCGCCGCCGGCCAGCACCAGGCCGACCGCCGAGGTGCTGCTCAGCTCGCTGTCGGACGCGGCGGCGGCCCAGAGAGTGAGTTGCGGTGAGCCCATGGCGAACCTCCGAATACCTCGAAGGTCCGCCCGCACGAGGCCGCCCGCATCCGCTGCGGCCCGGCGCTGCGCCGTTCAGGCGAGCGCCGCGGCCTGGCGGGACGTCAGGCCTGTCGCGGACGTCAGACCAGGTCGACCAGATCCGCGATGGAGTCGACCACGCGGGAGGGCCGGAACGGATGCCGTTCGACCTCTTCGGGCCGGGTCAGGCCGGTCAGCACGAGGAAGGTCTCCATACCCGCCTCCAGACCGGCCAGCACATCGGTGTCCATCCGGTCGCCGATCATGGCGGAGGTCTCGGAGTGGGCGCCGATGGCGTTCAGCCCGGCCCGCATCATCAGCGGGTTGGGCTTGCCGACGAAGTACGGCTCGACGCCCGTCGCCTTGGTGATCAGCGCGGCCACCGACCCGGTGGCGGGCAGCGCGCCCTCCGCCGACGGGCCGGTCTCGTCGGGATTGGTGGCGATGAACCGGGCACCGTCATTGATCAGACGGATCGCCTTCGTCAGCGCCTCGAACGAATACGTGCGCGTTTCGCCGAGCACGACGTAATCCGGCGCGTGATCGGTCAGCACATAGCCGATGTCGTGCAGGGCGGTGGTCAGCCCCGCCTCCCCGATGCAGTACGCGGTACCGCCGGGCCGCTGGTCGTCCAGGAACTGGGCGGTGGCCAGCGCGGACGTCCAGATCGACTCCCACGGCACGTCCAGCCCGATGCGGTTCAGCCGGGCGTGCAGGTCACGCGGGGTGTAGATGGAGTTGTTGGTCAGTACCAGGAACGGCTTGCCCGACTCGCGCAGCCGCTTGATGAAAGCGTCCGCCCCGGGAACCGGGATGCCCTCGTGCATCAGCACGCCGTCCATATCGGTGAGCCATGACTCGATCGGCTTGCGCTCTGCCACTGCCGGACTCCTGCCGTGCGTGTTGACCAGGATGGCGGCCGCCTCCGCACGCACACGGGTCACTCAAAATGACCCACGTCTCGTACGCACGGCCGACGCCCCCACCCTAAGTCAGGGGGCGCCGACCTGGATCAGTCCGTCGTCACCTTCACGCAGCGCTCCGCGCCGGACCGGATCGGCCCGTCGTGAACGGCCGACCGCAAAAGCGAAACCTCAGCTCCCCGTAGCCGTCTGCCACGCGTCGACGTAGGTGTCCAGGTTCTTGTCGATGTCGTTCCAGTCCGGCTCGAAGATCTCCACGCCGTCCATGATCTTGGCGAGGGCGGCGGCGTTCTCGTCGGTCGCCTTGATGTCCTTACGGGCCGTGAAGCCGCCGCCGACCGAGGAGACCTGGCGCTGGACCGGCTCGGAGAGGAGATGGTCCAGGAACTTCTTGGCGTTGGCGGCGTGCGGGGCGTTCCTGACCAGGCCGGCGGCGTACGGCAGGGCGAAGGTGGAGGGCTTGCCGCCGGGCTTCGCCGCCGGGAAGAAGATGCCCTGGTTCGGCATGGACTTCATGTTGGCGTAGTTCATCTGGACGTCGCCGTTGGCGACCAGGAGTTCGCCCTTGTCCGTCTTGGGCGCGAGCTGGCCGGTGGAGGAGGACGGGCCGACGTTGTTGGCCTGGAGCTTCTTGAGGAAGTCCATGGCCGGGCCCTGGCCGCCGAAGTCGTGCATGGCCTTGATGAGTACGGCGGTGCCGTCACCCGCGACGCCGGGGGTGGAGTACTGGAGCTTGCCCTTGAGCTGGGCGGAGGTGAGGTCTTCCCAGGTCTTGGGCGGCCGCTTGAGCTCCTTCGTGTTGTGGATGAAGCAGAAGTAGTTGTTGACGATCGAGGTCCACTTGCCGTCGGGGTCCTTGTCGGCGGACGCGACCCGGTCCGAGCCCTTGGGACGGTAGGTGTCCAGCAGGCCCTTGCCGTCGGCCTGTTGGATGAACGGGGGAAGGGTCACCACGACGTCCGCCTTGGTGTTGGACCTCTCGCGGGCCAGCCGCTGGACGGCCGCGCCGGAGCCGCTCTCCACGTAGTTGACCTTGATGCCGGTCTTCTTCTCGAAGTCCTTGAAGACCGTGTTGTAGAAGCCGTCGCCGTTCTCGCTCTTGAGGCCGTCGGCGCTGTAGACGGTGATCTCCTTGGCGTCGGGGTCGGCGGACGAGGCGCCGCCGCAGGCGGTGAGGGAGGCGCCGAGGGCGAGGACGGCGGCACAGGCGGCGAGCGGCCGGAAGGACCGGTGACGGGGGTGGGGCAGGGCGTGGGGCAGGGAGTGGGTGCGCATGGCGGGTCGTATCTCCTTGGGAGGGGAGCGGAGTCGGGGCCTCAGCGGTACGAGGCCCTGGTGCGGATCCGGGAGACGCCGAGCAGGACGATCAGCGTGCCGGCCATCAGCGCCACCGCGAGTGCGGCGCCGGCGAAGAGGGAGCCTCGGTCGGTGGCGGCGAAGATCCGCACCGGCAGCGGCACCCAGTCGGGGGGATAGATCATCATCGTGGCGCTCAGCTCGCCCATGGAGAGGGCGAAGCAGAGCCCCGCGGCGGCGGTCAAGGACGGCAGCAGCATGGGCAGTTTGACCCGCCACAGGACGTAGGCGGGGCGGGCGCCCAGGCCGGCCGCGCTCTGTTCGTACGCCGGGTCGAGGCGGGCCAGCGCGGCCGTCACGGACTGGTAGGCGAAGGCGGTGACCAGCACCGTATGGGCGATGACCACGATGTGCGGGGTGCCGTTGAGGAGGAACGGGGGCTGGGAGAAGGCCACCAGGAGGGAGAGGCCGACGACGACGGAGGGGACGGCGACGGGCAGCAGGAACAGGGTGTCGATCAGGCGGCGGGTGCGGGGCCCCAGGCGCTGTGCGGCCAGGGCCGCCCAGGTGCCGGTGGTGAGTGCGGTCACGCTCGCCGCCAGTGCGGTGAGCACGCTGGTGATCAGCGCGGTGAGTGCGTCGCCCTGCGCGATGTCCCGGTAGTGCGCCAGGGTCGGCCCGGAGGGCAGCGCGCCGCTCCAGCCGCTCGCGAGGGACGCGGCGACGATCACCAGCAGCGGCAGGGCGAAGAGGGGGAGGAAGAGGGCGAAGAAGAGGAGGTGGACGGCCCGGCGGGCGAGCTTGCTATGCACGAGCATGGCGGGCACCTCCTCCGCCCGTACGCGACACCACGGTCCGGTACAGGGCGTACAGCGCGACGGACAGCGCGATATTGACCACGGCGACGACGCAGGCTCCGGTGTAGTCGCCGTCGAGAATGGCCTTGGTGTAGACGAGCATCGGCAGGGTGACGACGTCCTTGGCGCCGGTGAAGAGCACGATCCCGAACTCGTTGAGGCAGAGGACGAGCACCAGCGCGCCGCCCGCGGCGAGCGAGGGCAGCGCCTCGGGCAGGATCACCGTCCGTACGATCCGCCAGGGCCGCGCGCCCAGCGACGCGGCAGCCTCCAACTGCCCGGTCTCCACCTGCGAGAAGGCGGCCAGCAGCGGCCGCATCACGAACGGGGTGAAGTAGGTGACCTCGGCCAGCAGTACGCCCCAGGGAGTGTGCAGGAAGTCCAGCGGCCCGCTCGCGGCGCCCGTCGCGTCCGTCCACAGGCCGTTGGCCATGCCGACGGTGCCGTAGAGGAAGAGCAGGGCGAGGGTGATCAGGAAGGAGGGGAAGGCGAGGAAGATGTCGACAAAGCGGCTGAGCGCCTTGCCTCCGGGGAACGGGACGAAGGCGATGATCAGGGCCAGGACCAGGCCGAGGAGCAGTGCGCCGAGGGTCGCGCCGGCTGCGATGAGGACGGTGTTGGCGAGGGCGTCCCGGAAGGATGCCTCGGCGAAGACCGCGGCGTACGGGGCGACGGAGGGTCCGCCGCCGTCCTCAGGGGTGCCGCCGTCCTCGGGCGCGAAGGACTGCCACACCACCAGGGCGAGCGGGTAGAGAAAGACCAGGCCGAGCGCGGCGACGGGCGGCAGCGCCCAAAGAGCCCTGGACCGGCCCCTGTCCGCCTTGGGCCTAGTCATCCCGGGACCCGCTCTCGGTCAGCCCCGCCGGGATGAGAACGGCGTCCTCGGGGGCGAAGTGCAGTGCGACCTCGTCGCCCAGTGCCGGTGTCTCGCGCAGTTCCCGTACCTCCGCAATGACGCGATGGCCGTCAACTTCCGCGTATATCCGGTGAGTTGAGCCGCGCCACTGAACCTCGGTGATCTTTCCGCGCAGGGTGTTGCCGTCCGGCCCCCGGCTCTCGCCGAGGCCGACGAGGTGCGGGCGGACGCACAGGGTGGTGGTGGCGCCGTCGGCCACATCGCCGACCGGCACGTTCAGCGGGCGGCCGGCGAAGCGGACACCGCTGCCGCGCACCGTCACCGGCAGCAGATTCGCGGTGCCGACGAACGAGGCGGTGAACTCGGTGCGCGGCCGCCGGTAGAGCTCTTGCGGGGTGCCGCAGTCGCGCAGCCTGGCCTTGTCCATGACGGCGATCCGGTCGGCCAGCGTCAGCGCCTCGACCTGGTCATGGGTGACGTAGAGGATGGAGACGTCCGGCAACTCGCGGTGCAGCCGGGCGAGTTCGGCGAGCATTCCGGAGCGCAGCTGCGAGTCGAGCGCGGACAGCGGCTCGTCCAGCAGCAGCACGCCGGGACGGATGGCCAGCGCCCGCGCGATGGCGACCCGCTGCTGCTGCCCGCCGGACAACTCCCGGGGGTGCCGGTCGGCGTACCCGGCCATGCCGGTCATCTCCAGCGCCTCGGCGACCCGTCCGGCGATCTCGGCGCGCGGCGTCTTCTGCGCCTTGAGGCCGAAGGCGACGTTCTCGGCGACCTTCATATGCGGGAACAGCGCGTACTGCTGGACGACCATGCCGATGCCGCGCCGGTAGGGCGGCAGCCCGGTGACATCGCGGCCGCCGATCAGGATCCGCCCGGAGACCGGCTGGACGAATCCGGCGACCGTCCGCAGCGCGGTGGTCTTCCCGGAGCCGGACGGGCCGAGCAGGGCCATCACCTCGCCCGGTTCGACGGTCAGGTCGAAGGAGTCCAGGGCGATGCTCCCCCCGGGCCCGCCGTACGCCACGGAGACCCCGTCGAACCGGATGCCAGCGCCGCCCTTCGCGGCGGCCGTCGCCATCTCAGACCACCCCGAGGAGGGAGGGGAGTTCGGCGACCGAGCCGAGGATGTGCGTGGCGCCCGCCTCGGTCAGCCGCGCCGCGTCGTGCGCCCCGGTGAGCACCCCGGCGACGATGCCGGCGCCCGCGCGCCGCCCGGAGAGCATGTCGTACGAGGTGTCGCCGGCGACCGCAATCTCCCGGACGGAATCGGCGCCGCGGGTGCGCAGCAGTGCGGCCAGCACCATGTCCGGGTACGGCCGACCGCGCCCGCCCGCGTCCGCCGGGCAGAGCGTCAGCTCGACCAGTTCCCGCCAGCCGAGCGCGTCCAGGATCGCGTCCTGGGTGACCCGGGCGAAGCCGGTGGTCAGTACGACCGTCAGCCCCGCCGCCCGCAGCGTCTCGATCGCCTCGCGGGCGCCGGGGACGGGCGCGATCCGTCCGCCGTCCACCAGCTCCCCGTACGCCTCCTCGAAGGCGGAGTTGGCGCGCTGGGCAGCAGCCTCGTCCCCGAACAGGTGCCGGAAGACCGAGATCTTGGACTCGCCCATGGTGGCGCGTACATAGGCGAGCTTCTCGGCGTGGTCCGCGCTTCCCGGCTGCACGCCCAGCCGCTGTGCCGCCGCGCTGAAGGCCTGCTCGACGAGGCCGCCGTCGGCGACGGTCGTACCGGCCATGTCCAGCACGACGAGCGTGCTCCTGTCGTCGGTCAACTCTCTCACCATCCCAGTTCGTTCGCGGTGGTCTCGGCTATCGCCGGGGAACAGGTCATGCCGCGCCCGCCGGGCCCGGTGACCAGCCAGACGCCGTCGCGGACCTGCTGACGGTGCACGACGCGGGAGGTATCGGTGCACTGTGCGTACACGCCTGCCCAGCGGCGGCGGACGGTCGGCAGCGGGCGGCCGAGGACCGACTCGACGACTCCGGTGAGGTGCTCGTACGGGTCCTCGACCACGTCGAAGCCGAAAGGCGTCTCGTATTCGTGCGTATCGCCGATGGTCAGCCCGCCGTCAGCGCGCTGGACCATCAGCAGCTGCATCTTGTGCGCGGCGGCAGTCGGCGTCTGCTGCTGCGAGGAGGCCAGGGCGTCCAACTCCTCGCTCGCGTACGCCGGGTAGTAGCGGAAGCTGTCGGCGTCGGCGACGGAGGTGGTCAGCGGCTCGCCGAGCGGGTCGGTCTGCATCATCTGGAGCCGTACGCGGCGCACCGGGAGGTCCGGCACCAGCTCGCGGACCAGGCCGCCGAGCCAGGCTCCGGTGCACAGGATGACGGCGTCGCCGTGGTGGGTGTCGCCGTGGTCGTCCCGTACGGCCCGCTCGCCCACCACCTCGCGTACCTCGCGACCGCCGAGGTAGGTGTACCGCCCGGACTCCAACAGCTTTGCTTTCAGGGCACGTTGGGCGATGCGCGGCTCGACGGCGGCGTCCCGTTCGCACCACAGGGCGGCGGTGAAGGCACCGCGCAGGGCGGGGTTGAGCGCGCGGGCCTCGTCGGCGTCCAGCAGCCGGTAGCCGCGGGCGGAGGCGTCGGGGCGGCGGGTGGCGGCCTCGGCGACGGCCAGCTCGGCGGCGTTCTTGACGATGGTCAGCGAGCCGATGGCCCGGAAACCGACCGCGGGGACGCGGGCGCCGATGCCCTCCCACAGTTCGCGGGCGCGGAGTGCGGTGGCCAGCTCCTCGCCGCCGGCCCGGCCGCTGACCCAAATCTGCCCGAAGTTGCGGACCGAGGCGCCGCGGGCCTCGGCTTCCCGCTCGATGTGAAGGACCTCGTGGCCCCGTTCGATGGCGTGCCAGGCGTGCATGGTTCCCAGGACGCCGGCTCCGACGACTATGACTCGCATGCCGCTGACGCTCGCGGTGGTGGGTGGCCGGTGGCGGTCCGCTCGGCGACGTGATGGTGAACGGGCCCTCAAACTTGGCCTAGACCCGTTATCTTTCTGTGATGTACGGTCCCCCGCTCGACCTGCCGCCCCTCGGAGGGCTCAGCCCGACGACGCCCCCAGACGGGTCGTGAACGAGAACCGGTCCCCCCGGTACAGCGACCGCACCCGCTCCAGCGGTCGGCCCTCCGTGTCCCGCGACAGCCGGTGGATCAGCAGCATCGGCAGTGCACCCGGCGTGCCGATCAGCAGGGCCTCGCGCGGGGTGGCCAGCACCGTCTCCAGCCGCTCGTCCGCGTCGCCGAAGCCGATGCCGAGCCGCTGGCGGAGGTAGGCGTAGAAGGACGAGTCCGGGGCGAAGTCGGTGTCCAGGTCCGGGACCCGGCCGACCGCGACATAGGTGCTCTCCAGCCCGACCCGCTCGTCGTCGGCGAGCAGCACCCGTTCCATGTGCCATACGGGATCGCCCGCCTGGAGCCCCAGATCGCCGGCGAGCGCGGGCGGGCAGGCGAAGCGGTCGAGGCCGACGAGATGGCGGCCGGGTCTGCGCCCCTGGCCCCGTACGCCCTCGGTGTAGCTGGCGAGGGACAGCGGCTGCTCCAGCTTGGGCCCCGCGACGACCGTGCCGCGCCCCAGCCGCCGCAGCCGCCCCTCCAGGATCAGCTCGCGCAGCGCCTGGCGGAGCGTCTCGCGCGAGACCTCGAACCGCACCGCCAGCTCGCGCTCGGCGGGCAGCACCTCCCCCTCGCCCAACTCCGCCAGCAGCGCGGCGATTTCGACCTTGGCCGCGTAGTACTTGGGAATGCGTCCGTGCTCGGGGATGCCGGACCGGATGGGGGCGCCAGGTTCCTGGCCGTACTGGTACTCCACGGCGTGATCCTCGCATCACGGCGGGTCCGCGGGCACGGCGGCCATGGCGGTCGCGTCCCGGCCGGGCCCTCAGCGCCGGAGACGGCGCAGCCGGCGGGCCGCGGCGACCAGCACGACGCCGCCCGCCAGCAGCCCCGCGACCATCGCACCGATCCCGAACAGCGAACCGTGCCCGGTGGCCGCGAGTTCCGACGGGGCGGTGGGGTCGCGGTGGTGCGGGTGCGGCCCGCCGGGGGGTGTGCCGAGGAAGGACGGCAGACCGGGCATGGCGGGCGTCATGGGGGCCGCGGGGGCGGGGGCGCCCGGACGGACGTCGAAGCGGTAGTCGCCGGACTGGCCGATCCATTCGCCGTCGGTCCCCCGGCGCTGGACGGTGGTGACATTGGCGGTGATCCGGTCCGCCGGGGTGCCCCGCTCGAACCGCATCCGCATCTGCACGGTCATGGTCCCCTTCCCGGGCACCGTCAGCCCGCCGCCCGCACCTTCGCCACGCCCCCCATCCCCCGCCCCCTTCTCCTCCCCTACTCCGAACACCCCGATCTGTTCGTCGTGGTCGGTGGACTCGAAGGGGACCGGCCGCCAGCCGCCGGCCGGGTCGCGGAACTCCAGCCGGATCCGCTCGGGCCGCAGAGCGCGGTGCGCGTCCGTGAGGACGATGACCGGATGGACGTCCTCGCAGGCAGCGGCGGTGGTGTTGCGCAGCTCCAGCTGCCAGGTCTGCCAGTCGCCGCCGGTGGAGTACGTCGCCGGACCGCCGTACACCCGCGAGGAGATGGGGAAATCCCGGCTGTCGGGCCGGCCACAGGCGGCGGAGGGGACGGGAGCACGGACCTCCGAGGCGTACGCCGTACCGACCGCGAAACCCCCGCCGGCCAGGCCGGACAGCAGCCCGACAGCGAGCGCGGCACGGACAGCTCGGGCAGTACGCACCGTACGCAGACATGCGCCGTACGCGGTCCCGGACGGGTTCATGACGGTCCTCCGCTGCTCAGGTTCGCGGGCAGGGCACGTGCAGGACCCTGCCACGCCCACCGCGCACCGCCGGGAGCCCCGCGTCGTGTGCACCCGACCAGCGGCCGAATCCCGCCTTATCAGATGACTTTTCGTCAATTCGGGTTAGTGGATCCGACAGCCGGCCGGAGCCGGGCCAGCCCCGGATTTCCCGGCCCGAAAAGCGGTGCCAGCACCAACTGGGCCGCCCCGTCCGCCACCGTCCGCGAGCCGCCCCTGGCCAGCGCCACCGGTACCGCAGCACCGGCCCTGCCCCGTGTGCGGGCCTGTGCGGCGAGTGTCTCCGCGACGCCGGTCAGGAAACCGTCGGGGTTCTCCAGGACGGTGCGGCCGCCGAGCAACACGCGGTCGATGTCGAGCAGTTCCACGAGGTTGGCCGCGCCCACGCCCAGCACCCGGGCCGCGCCCGGCAGGTCGCCGCGTGCCACCGCCGCCAGGCACAGCGCCTCCACGCAGCCGCGCTGTCCGCAGCCGCAGCGCGGCCCGTCCAACTGCACGACCTGGTGCCCGAATTCACCGGCGCCGGTCCGCGGCCCGCGGTGGAGGCCGCCGTCGAGTACGAGCCCGGCGCCGAGCCCCGTCCCCAGATGCAGATACGCGAACGAGCCGGCCCCCTCCCGCGGCCCCTGGGCCAGGCCGAGCGCCGCCGCGTTGGTGTCCTTGTCGAGGACCACGGGCAGGCCGAGGCGGTCGGCGAGCGCGTCCCGTAGCGGGAAGCCGTCCCAGTGAGGCGCGCCGGTCACCCGGTGCAGCACCCCGGTGGTGTGGTCCAGCGGCCCGGGACAGGCCACCCCGGCCCCCAGGACCAACGGCCCGCCCGCCTCCGCGCGCAGCGCCGCGACCTCCCGCTCGGCGGTGGCCAGCACCTGTGCGGCGTCCGTCTCGAAGGCGAGCGGGGCGCGGCGGACCGCGACCGGGTCGCCCGCGAGGTCGGCCAGCACGGCGGTGAGCTCATCGCGGTCCAGGTGAAGGCCGATGGCGTGCCGGGCCCCGGGGACCAGCCGCAGTACGGTGCGGGGCTTGCCGCCCGTCGAGGCGCGGCGGCCCGCCTCCGCCGCGAGCCCCTCGGCCCTCAGCCGTGCGGTGATCTTGCTGACGGCCTGCGGGGTGAGCCCCGTGTGCGCGGCGAGTTCCAACCGGCTCGCCCCCTGCTCCCCTGCCGCGCGCAGCAGCCCGAGCACCAGGGCGGCGTTGTGGCCGCGCAGGGCTGGGAGATTGGCGCCGGGGATGGCAGTGCGCCGGCCGTCGGCGTCGTGGGCGGGATCGTTGCTGGTCACTCCCCTATTGTCGCTACCGCTTGCGCTTTGGCAACAGCGTTGCTTAAGTGGACGCCATGAGTGACCCCCGCGACGCCTCCGCCCCCCGCCCGCCGCTCCGCGTCGGACTCATCGGCTACGGGCTGGCCGGCTCGGTCTTCCACGCCCCGCTGATCGCCGCCACCGACGGCCTCGTACTGGACACCGTCTCCACCGCCAATCCGGAGCGGCAGGCCCAGGCGCGCGCCGAGCACCCTCAGGTCCGTACGGTCGGCACCCCCGAGGACGTGCTGTCCCGCGCCGCCGACCTCGATCTGATCGTGCTCGCGTCCCCCAACAAGACGCATGTGCCGCTCGCCGACGCCGCGCTGCGGGCCGGGCTGCCGGTGGTCGTCGACAAGCCGCTCGCCGCGACCGCCGCGGAAGCCGAGCGGCTCGCCGCACTCGCCGACGACCGGGGCCTGCTGCTCTCGGTCTTCCAGAACCGCCGCTGGGACAATGACTTCCTGACCGTGCGCAAGCTCATCGAGGACGGCGCGCTCGGCGACATCCAGCGCTTCGAGTCCCGGTTCGAGCGGTGGCGGCCGCAGCCCAAGGGCGGCTGGCGGGAGTCCGGCGACCCGGCCGAGATCGGCGGTCTGCTGTACGACCTGGGCAGCCATCTCGCCGACCAGGCGCTGACCCTCTTCGGCCCGGCGGCATCGGTCTACGCCGAGTCGGA
Source organism: Streptomyces sp. NPDC050636 (assembly GCF_040654775.1). NCBI lineage: Bacteria > Bacillati > Actinomycetota > Actinomycetes > Kitasatosporales > Streptomycetaceae > Streptomyces > Streptomyces sp. NPDC050636. The sequence continues at coordinate 714 of NZ_JBFAIP010000003.1, read as the reverse complement.
TGTCCGCCGTCCCGGTGCCGAGGCGGACGACGACACCTTCATCGCCATCACGCACACGAACGGTGTCCGCTCCCACCTCTGGGTGAGCGCCACCACCGCTCAACTCGGGCCGCGCTTCCGGGTGTTGGGGAGTGGTGCGGGATACGTCAAGTACGGCCTCGACCCTCAGGAGGCCGCACTGCGGGCGGGGCTCCGCCCCGGCGCGGACGGCGCGGACGGCGCACAAGGCGCCGCGTGGGGCGTGGAGCCGGAGTCCTGCTGGGGCCGGCTCGGCTCCGGGGAGTCACCGCAGACCGGTGGCGGCAAGCCCGTACCGACCCTGCCGGGCGACTACCCCGCGTACTACGCCGCGATTGCCGATGCCCTGCGCGAGGGCGGCGCCCCTCCGGTGACCGCAGCCGAGGCCGCGGCGGCGCTGCGGGTGCTGGAGGCCGCCAAGACCTCGGCCGCCGAGGGCCGTGTGGTGACGCTGCGGTTCGCCTGAGCCGGCTTGGTTGCTCACCGTTTCCGGCTGTCCCGCCATGGTGGTTTGTCGCCGTTGCGCCTGCGGCGGGGCGCTGCGCTTTGCCTGGGCCGCGCCTTTGGCTGTCCCGCCGTGGTGGTTGCTCGCCGTTGCGCCTGCGGCGGGGCGGTTGCCGCTGCGCGGGGCTGTCGGGTGCGGTTCCGGACCTCCGGACTCCGTCCTGCGGTCCGGCCCCTCCCGTTGAGTGTGGG